>NZ_CP011927.1:725000-815000 GCF_001579905.1 Labrenzia sp. CP4
TTAATATTCTGCAGCTTGGTGGTAGTGACGGATGCCGTGTGTTGTATCTCCTTATTGGATTGGGGGTGCAGCGAAGGTGTTCCAGGAAATAGCTCCACCGTATAAACCGTACCCGAAACCGACACAGGTGGACTGGTAGAGAATACCAAGGCGCTTGAGAGAACTATGCTGAAGGAACTCGGCAAAATGCTCCCGTAAGTTCGCGAGAAGGGAGACCTCACGACGGGCAACCGTTGTGGGGTGGCACAGACCAGGGGGTGGCGACTGTTTATCAAAAACACAGGGCTCTGCGAAGCCGTAAGGCGACGTATAGGGTCTGACGCCTGCCCGGTGCTGGAAGGTTAAGAGGAGGTGTGCAAGCACCGAATTGAAGCCCCAGTAAACGGCGGCCGTAACTATAACGGTCCTAAGGTAGCGAAATTCCTTGTCGGGTAAGTTCCGACCTGCACGAATGGCGTAACGACTTCCCCGCTGTCTCCAGCATAGACTCAGTGAAATTGAATTCCCCGTGAAGATGCGGGGTTCCTGCGGTCAGACGGAAAGACCCCGTGCACCTTTACTACAGCTTCACACTGGTATTCGTCACGACATGTGTAGGATAGGTGGTAGACGTTGAAGCAGGAGCGCCAGCTCTTGTGGAGTCACCCTTGAAATACCACCCTTGTCGTCATGGATATCTAACCGCGGTACAACAATATCCGGGACCGTGTGTGGCGGGTAGTTTGACTGGGGCGGTCGCCTCCCAAATGGTAACGGAGGCGCGCGAAGGTGGGCTCAGAGCGGTCGGAAATCGCTCGTTGAGTGCAATGGCATAAGCCTGCCTGACTGCGAGACTGACAAGTCGAGCAGAGTCGAAAGACGGCCATAGTGATCCGGTGGTCCCTCGTGGAAGGGCCATCGCTCAACGGATAAAAGGTACGCCGGGGATAACAGGCTGATGATGCCCAAGAGTCCATATCGACGGCATTGTTTGGCACCTCGATGTCGACTCATCACATCCTGGGGCTGGAGCAGGTCCCAAGGGTTTGGCTGTTCGCCAATTAAAGTGGTACGTGAGTTGGGTTCAGAACGTCGCGAGACAGTTCGGTCCCTATCTGCCGTGGGTGTAGGAGAATTGAGAGGATCTGTCCCTAGTACGAGAGGACCGGGATGGACGTACCTCTGGTGGACCTGTTGTGGCGCCAGCCGCATTGCAGGGTAGCTATGTACGGAAGGGATAACCGCTGAAAGCATCTAAGCGGGAAACCCACCTCAAAACCAGTTCTCCCTGAAGAGCCGTGGAAGACCACCACGTCGATAGGAAGCGTGTGGAAGTGCGGCAACGCATGAAGCTTAGCTTTACTAATAGCTCGTTCGGCTTGATCCTCTCATTAGTCAATGTTCATCTTTTGGATGCGCCCCTGGCGCATCAAAAAGATCATTTTAAGTGCGCTACCGCCCTTCGGGCTGCTTGAGCGCGTTTGAAATGATCCATACGGCCAACGTCCTGGAACCTTCGTCCCAGGCGAGGCCGACCAAAACATCAAAAAAATATATAGACCAGTTCACGCAAATTGCGCTTCGCCGGCCTGGTGGCCCTAGCGGGGAGCCCCCACCCGATCCCATCCCGAACTCGGCCGTGAAACTCCCCAGCGCCAATGGTACTGCATCTTAAGGTGTGGGAGAGTAGGTCGCCGCCAGGCCTGCAAATCGCAATTTGAAACCTCTTCAACTTGTTTGTCGCTCACGCGCGCACCGCCCTAAAGGGCTGCGCTCCGCGCGGGCGGCCTGACCGGCCGGCGGCCACTCGGCCTTGCCTCCGCTGCGCTCCGGATCTCTTATCCCATATCAGCGCAGTCTTCCGGTCAAACCGAAACATAAGGGTATCCCCAACAGGGACCAAACCCAGTTTGACCAAACGCCCAGCGCGCCAAGGACAAACAAAAAAACAACGCGGGATGGAGCAGCCCGGTAGCTCGTCAGGCTCATAACCTGAAGGTCGCAGGTTCAAATCCTGCTCCCGCAACCAACAAATAACCCGGCCTCGCGCCGGGTTTTTTGTTGGTAACGGATACAGATTTTAAACTGACCAGCGCCCCCACAAAAAGCGCTATGCCCGACGCACCGGCACAAAAACGCTCAAAGCAAACTACCGCAACCAAATAAACAAAAGGCCGCCCAAAAAGGGCGGCCTTTTTTGTTGGATCACGCAACTCGACCGGAACCATTCCAGGGACACCCGAACGGCAAAGCCCAAAAGAAGCGCCGGAAACAAATCTAAACCGCTCCAAAAATCCAAAAGCCCCGCCAACATTACTGGCGGGGCTCCGGGTATCTCAGATCCAAAAACCAAACCTAAGCCGTCGACAACAAAACACCGCCCAACGTCAACGCCATCTCCTCAATCATACCGTCCTCAACAATCAAAGGCGGGGAAAGCGCGATGATGTCCCCTGTAACGCGGATCAGCAAGCCTGCTGAAAAGGCAAAGAAGTCTTCATGTGTTATGGCGTGCCGCATCCAATTGAAAGAACGCGACACGCCTTTGAGTTACAGCATCCAGGTCGCGATGCCAGGGAAGAACAGCAAGATTGCGAGAACAAAGAGCTGCAGAACGATAAACGGAAGCAGGGCTCCGTAAATGTTGCCGAGTGTAATGTCCGGTGGTGCCACGCTTTTCAAGTAGAAGGCCGCCGGTCCAAACGGTGGGGTAAGGTAAGAGACCTGCATGTTGACTGCAAACAGGATGCCGAACCAGATCGGATCATATCCCAGCTGAACGACAATCGGCACGAAGATGGGCAAGGTCAAAAGGGCGATCCCGATCCAGTCCAGGAACATGCCCAGCACAAGCAGGATTGCCATCATGATCAGAATGACGGCCACCGGCGACGCGTCGAGACCAAGCATGACCGCGGAGACGAAGCGGTTGCCCCCCATCAGGTTGTAGACACCGACGAGCACGGCTGCGGCGATCCCGATCCAGATGATCATGCCGCAGGTTTCCAGCGTGTGGACCAGACTGTCCTGAAGCATACGGGCGTTAAGTTCCCTGCGAAGCAGTGCAATAATGAGCACTGACGAAACCCCGAGCGCAGCTGCTTCGGTGATAGAGGCGATGCCTCCATATATGGAACCCAGGACCGCTACCACGATGAACACAGGGGCGATCAGGGACCGGATCGCACTTCCTATTGTTTCTTCGGCGCGTTCTTCCGCGGAAATTGGTGGCCCGAGGTCCGGGTTTCGGAAACAGCGTACTAGAACATAAGCGATATAGCAGCCGAGCAGCATCAGGGCAGGTGTGACTGCCGCGACGAAGAGGTCGGCAATGGAAACACTTGCCACCAGCCCATAAATAATCAGGACAATGGAGGGCGGCATCATTGTTCCTAGAGATCCGCCAGCACAGACGACCCCGATTGACAGGTCGCGGTCATATCCAAGCCGCAACATCTGGGGCAATGCCAGAATTCCCAGTAGAACGATCTCACCACCGATGACGCCGGACATGGCGGCCATCAGGGTGGCGACGATCAGCGTTTGGACAGCGACACCACCTGGCAACCGTCCGGCAAGCACCCTCATTCCGTTGAAGAGGTCCTTCGCGATTCCTGATCTGTCGAGGAGCGCCGCCATCAGGATGAACATCGGAATGGCGACGAGGGAATATTCCGTAATGAAGCCGAAGATGCGAGCCGTAACCAGCGGCAGCGCATTTCCTCCAAACCAGCCGAAGGTGAAAACCAGAGCTACGAGCCCCGTCACCCAGGCGAGAGGCTGACCTGTAAGCAACAACACGAAGATGCTGCCAACGAGCAGAATTGTACCGTATTCAATACCCAGATCGTTGAGGCCCATGTCATTGGCCTCCGCGTTCGCTGTAGGCAGCGTCATCGCCGCGGATCGCCTTGATCAGGTGCATCAGGGTCTGAACGAACATCAGGCAAACGCAGATCAGAATAATGATTTTCAGCAGTGCCGGTGTCGGTGGGTTCCACGCCGTACCCGTGCCCTCCAGATGGATATCGCCGTTGGGTCGGTGGGTAGCCTTCCAGGCCATTGTCGCGCCTGCGTATCCCAGTCCTGCAAAGAAGATCATCGCGATCAAAGAATTGACGATATCCAGCCATCGACGCACCCGGGGCGAAACCGAGTCATAAATCATGCGCACGCGAATATGCTTGTCGCGAGCGAGCGCTACGGGGCCGCCGATCAGGAAGATGGCTGCTATGAGGAAGGTCGTGCTCTCGTGAGCCCAATACGTCGGGCTATCAAAAACGTAGCGGGCGATAACCTCATATACGCTGATGGCAAACGCCAGAAAGATAGCCCAGGCAAAGAGCTTCGCGGACCCGGCAATGAACCGGTCGAGCCCGGTTCGCAGGTTCGCCTGGCCATTGTCCTCCAGGTCACTCACATCCGGATTGTCCGGCATGGATTCTTCTCCCGTCGCGCAGTTGGCAAGCTGTTGTGGAAATAGGGGATGGCCAATCAGTCTTGGCTGACGGCCAGGAACGGGCATCTCGTTTCACCCGTTATGGACAGATAGAAACAAGGTCAGGCCGCACCCGAACCTTTCGGTCCGGGTGCGGCTGCGTCAACGGAACGTCGGTCAGATCAGAGCTGGTTCCGGCCCTTCAGATAAGCGACCACCGCATCGTAGTAGCGTTGGGTGAGGTCGTTCTTGCCGGCCCAGTTTTCCCATTCCTGCTGCGCGATCCTGCGGAACTTCGCTCGCTCGTCGCCGGACCAGTTGACAATTTCGATCTCCGGGTTTGCCTTGGCTTCCTCGACTGCGGCCGCATCGAGTTTGCGTACGGAATAAACGTGATCGAAAATGAACTGGTCAACGGAGGCGTTCAGGACGGCCTTCAGGTCGTCCGGAAGTTCATCCCAGATCGATTTGGTCATCGAAATGTCGATCAGCGGCAGAGAATGAAAGCCCGGATACAGCGGATAGTGGGCAACGTCGTTCATGCCCTGCGACTGGTTGGTTGCAAAAACCGTGTAATCGGCCGCCTGGACAACGCCCTTGTCGAGAGCCGTGAAGACCTCTGAACCGGGAAGTGCTACCGGAGAGGCACCTGCCTTGGAGAAGATCTCGTAGAC
The DNA here is from genome assembly GCF_001579905.1 of Labrenzia sp. CP4. NCBI lineage: Bacteria > Pseudomonadati > Pseudomonadota > Alphaproteobacteria > Hyphomicrobiales > Stappiaceae > Labrenzia > Labrenzia sp. CP4. The sequence goes on from NZ_CP011927.1 coordinate 730,092, forward strand.
CATGCCTTCCGGTGCACGCATCTTGACGCCCTTCAGGTCTTCCACGGAGCGGATCGGAACACTGGAGACGAAAGCTTCCGGCTCAGTTGCCGCCGCTCCGATGAAATGGACGCCATAGGGCTCGACCAATTCGGCGTAAAGCTCGTGACCGCCACCGGATTGCATGAACCCGATCAATTCGAACGGATCGCTCCAGGCACCGACCAGGTTGCCCATCATCGCGAAAGCGGGATCCTTGCCGGCGAAATAGCTCGGATCGGTCAGATGCCCCTGAAGAATGCCGGAGCCAACGGCGTCAAGCGTATCGGTATGCGGGACAACGGCACCAATCGGCAAAATCTCGATCTCAATCCGCCCACCGGACATTTTCTCGACGTTTTCAGCCCACTTCTGCTTGTTGATGAACCCGGGTTCACCAGCCGTTTCCGAGGTCTGGAAGGTCCAGTTGTAGTCGGCGGCCGTTGCGGCGGTCGGTGCTGAAAAGACCGACAGGGCAAACAAGCTTGTTAGAATTCCGGTCTTCAGTGACGACAGACGCGCAAAACATCCCTCTCTAGTCACAGTTTGTTTCATGCGTGCTGCAAGGTGCTGAAATTGCACACCGCCGCGCAGCGTTTTCCTGTCTTGGTGATAATTATTCGATTGCATGTTTTCCTCCCACATACATCGCCACAAGTTGGCTAGCCAACGCCAGGCACGTCACGTTACGCGGCCAGAAACCAAATATGACAGGTCAATTCACGCAATCCATTTGCGGGAACCCGCAATTTGGGTGTCGTTGCCGGCATTGCATCTCAGGGATGTGAGGGGGGTTCTGAGTGCGGCGACCTTGCGTGACGGGGGGCTCGAGGGAGGCGTTCAGATCTTGCCTTGATTGCATGGAGCGTGCGTGCGGCCGACACCGACGCCAGCTGATTGCATTCCTCACGCCTGTGAAGGGCTACCCAAGTACAAAACGCCCTGGAAACGAATGCTTCCAGGGCGTTTTTCTTGTCATTTGGTCCAGGTTCAAGCGGCCGTGTTCTGCGCTTGCGGCTGCTCTGCTGGTTCCTCGTGTTGTGCAAGCGGGCGATTGCCCGAGAGCTTGCGGACCAGCACGTAGAACACCGGCGTCATGAAGATCCCGAAAAAGGTCACGCCGATCATGCCGGAGAAGACCGCGATGCCCATCGCGGCTCGCATTTCCGCACCGGCGCCGGTGGAAAGCACCAGCGGAACCACACCCATGATGAAGGCCATCGAGGTCATCAGGATCGGGCGCAGACGTAACCGGCTGGCTTCGACTGCCGCTTCAACCGGTGTGCGGCCTTCAAACTCCAGTTCCCTTGCGAATTCCACGATCAGGATCGCGTTTTTCGCCGAAAGCCCGACCAGCACCACCAACCCGATCTGGGTGAAGATGTTGTTGTCGCCATGGGTCAGCCAGACGCCCGTCAGGGCGGCAAGGACACCCATCGGTACGATCATGACGATCGCCACCGGAAGCATCAGGCTTTCATACTGGGCGGCAAGCACCAGGTAGACCAGAAGCAGGGCCAGAGGGAAGACCAGGAACCCGGAGCTGCCGGCAAGGATCTGCTGGTAGGTCAGGTCCGTCCACTCAAAGGCGATGCCTTTGGGCAGGGTTTCTTCCGCAATCCGCTCGACCGCTGCCTGGGCCTGGCCGGAGGAAAACCCAGGAGCCGGGCCACCATTGATGTCAGCCGCAAGGAAACCGTTGTAGCGGGTTGCCCGTTCCGGCCCGGTGGTGGCCTCCACCTTCAACAGGGCGGAGAGCGGGATCATCTGGCCGGTGGCAGAGCGGACCTTCAACTTGCCGATATCGTCGGCATGCGCCCGGTACTGGGCGTCCGCCTGCACCCGGACACTGTAAGTGCGACCGAAGGCATTGAAGTCGTTGACATAAAGTGAACCCAGATAGATCTGCAGCGTCTCGAATACGTCCGTTACCGATACGCCGAGCTGTTCCGCCTTGGTGCGATCAAGATCCGCATAAAGCTGGGGCACATTGATCTGGAAACTGGAGAACAATCCAGCCAGTTCCGGCGTCTGATAGGCTTTCGCGAGGAAGGCCTTGTTGGCCGCGTCGAGTGCCTGGTAGCCGAGACCTGCCCGGTCCTCGATCTGCAGTTTGAAACCGCCAGTGGTGCCAAGGCCCTGAACAGGCGGCGGCGAGAACATGGCGATAAACGCGTCCTGGATCGTGCCGAACTTCTGGTTCAGCTGCATCGCAATGGCGTCGCCGGATAATTTCGGAGACTTGCGTTCCTCGAAATCCGTCAGAGTGGCAAAGACGATGCCCGCGTTGGAAGAGTTGGTGAAGCCGTTGATCGACAGGCCTGGGAAGGCGATGGCGTGTTCGACACCTTCCTGCTCCATGGCGATCTCGCTCATCCGGCGGATGACGTCTTCGGTCCGGTCCAGCGTGGCAGCGTCGGGGAGCTGGGCAAAGCCGATCAGATACTGTTTGTCCTGTGCCGGCACGAAGCCGCCGGGGACTGTTGTGAAGAGGCTGTAGGTTGCCCCTGCAAGTGCCATGTAGACCACCATGACGATGGTCTTGCGGGACAACAGGCCGCCGACGCTCTTGCCATAGGTGTTGGAACCGGCGCCGAAGGCCCGGTTGAAGCCCTTGAAGAACCAGCCGAACAGGAAGTCCATCGAACGTGTCAGCCAGTCCTTGGGCGCATGGTGATCCTTCAGGAGAAGGGCGGCCAGGGCCGGGGACAGAGTGAGCGAGTTGATAGCCGAGATGACAGTCGAGATTGCGATCGTCAGCGCGAACTGGCGATAGAACTGACCCGAAAGGCCGGTGATGAAGGCCAGCGGGACAAACACCGCCACAAGCACCAGTGCAATGGCGATGATCGGTCCGGAGACTTCCTTCATGGCCTTGTAGGTTGCCTGGCGCGGGTTCAGCCCGTTTTCGATGTTTCGTTCGACGTTTTCAACGACCACGATCGCGTCATCGACCACGATGCCGATGGCGAGAACCAGCCCGAAGAGGCTGAGAGCGTTGATGGAAAAGCCGAAGACATACATGACGCCGAAGGTGCCGATGATCGACACGGGAACGGCGATCAGCGGAATGATCGATGCGCGCCATGTCTGCAGGAACAGGATCACGACGAGGACCACAAGCACCACGGCTTCCAGCAGCGTGTCGACCACTTTCTCGATGGAGGATCGCACAAACTTTGTGGTGTCGTAGACGATCTCGTATTTGACGCCGTCAGGCATGGCGACCTGAAGGTCGTTCATGGTCTCGACCACTGCGTCGGAGATCGCAATAGCGTTGGAACCGGGTGCCTGGAACACGGGAATGGCGACGGCCGGTTTGCCGTCGAGCAGGGAGCGCAGCGAATAATCGGCTGCACCGAGCTCGATCCGGGCAACGTCGCGCAACCGGGTGACCTCACCGTTTTCACCGGTACGGACAATGATGTTGCCGAACTCTTCCGGCGTCTGAAGACGACCTTGCGCATTGACGCTGAGCTGAACGTCGACACCCTTCAGGTTTGGCGAAGCGCCAATAATGCCGGCTGCGGCCTGCACGTTCTGTTGGCGGATGGCGTTGGTGATGTCGCTGGCTGCCAGGTTATGGCCGGCAGCCTTTTGAGGGTCGACCCACACACGCATGGAGTAATCGCCGGAGCCGAACACCTGCACCTGGCCGACACCCTGCAGGCGGGCCAGCCGGTCCTTGATGTTGAGGACGGCATAGTTGCGCAGGTAGGTGATGTCGTAGCGATTGTCCGGCGAAGTCAGGTTCACGACCATCATCAGATCGGGTGAACTTTTCACCGTGGTAATGCCAAGGCTTCGTACTTCCGCCGGGAGACGGGGTTCGGCTTGCGAAACGCGATTCTGGACAAGCTGCTGGGCCTGGTCGGGATCAGTGCCGAGCTCGAACGTCACCGTGAGTGTCATGACGCCGTCAGAGGTCGCCTGGCTGGACATGTAGAGCATGCCCTCGACACCGTTGATCTGTTCTTCCAGCGGCGTTGCCACCGTCTCGGCAATGACCTTCGGGTTCGCCCCCGGATAGGCGGCGCGCACGACGATCGATGGCGGCACCACCTCGGGGTATTCGGAGATCGGCAGCGCCCGCAGACCGATCAGGCCGGCGATGAGGATGAGGACAGACAGCACACCGGCAAAGACCGGGCGGTCGACGAAGAATCTCGAGATATTCATATCCAGGCCCTTTCCGGTCGGAAATCGGGACAACACGTCCCCGGCCGGTGGCGGCACCACCGGCAATCATGACTTGAATTGTTGAAGAGGGGAGGTGGAGCGCCTTGCGCTCCACCTGTTCACTCAGTTTGCAGCGGCAACGTCGTTTTCGAGCTGAGGATCGACGAGAGCACCAGAGCGGATCCGTTGCAGGCCGTTGACGACGATCCGTTCACCCGGTTCGAGGCCGCTGTCGACGATACGTGCACCTTCCGCGGTCCTGCCAAGGTCGATCGGCCGGTAGGCCACCTTGTTGTCGTCACCGACGACATAGACATATTTCTTGTCCTGGTCGGTGCCGATGGCGCGTTCGCTGATCAGGACCTTCTGTTCCGGCCTTGGCTCACCCATGCGGATGCGCACGAACTGGCCCGGGATCAGCCTGCCGCCCGGATTGTCGAAGACCGCCCTGACGCCAATGGTGCCGCTGACGGCGTCAACCTGGTTATCGACCAGTTGCAGCTTGCCCTTCACCGGGTGCCCGGCGGTTGACGAGGTTTCGATTTCGACGGGGATCATGTCCAGTGGTGGCACCGCAGCATCTGTCTGCGGCAACTCGGCCAGAACCCGCGAGACCAGGTCTTCACTTGCGTTGAAGCTTGCATAGATCGGATCGACAGAGACTAGGGTTGTCAATGCCGGCGATGCGGAGCCCGCGGCAACGAGATTGCCGACGGTGATCTCGATCTTGCCGACACGACCCGACACGGGTGCCAGCACCTTGGTGTAACCAAGTTCCAGCTTGGCCGACCTGAGAGCTGCCTTGACGGTTCTGAGGTTGGCCTGTGCTTCGGCGTAGGTGTTGCGGCGCTGGTCGAGGACGCTTTGGGAGATGGTCCGGTTTTCGATCAGCTTGTTGCCACGGTCCAGTTCCAGCTTGGCGAGGTTGAGCTGTGTTTGCGCAAGTTCAACCTGACCTTCCCTTTGAGCGACGGCGGCCTCGTAGGGAGCCGGGTCAATGGTGAAGAGCAGGTCACCTGCTTCCACCAATGCGCCTTCACGGAAATCGACGGATTGAATGGAGCCGGCCACACGGGAGCGGATCTGCACCCGGTCAACGGCTTCGAGCCTGCCGGAGAAATCTTCCCACACGGTTATTTCTCGGGATTTGACCTCGGCAACGGTCACCGGCACCGCCGGGATGGCGACTGTACCGCCCGCGGCCGTTGCAGGGCTGCTTGCCGGAAGGTTCATGATGAGGACAGCGGCTGAAACAGAGACAGCAACTGCCAGACTGGCGCCCGTCAGGGCCCAGCGCTTGCTTCTTGATGTCATTGGTCTCTCCTTGGAAACCCTGCTGAAAACACAACCTTCAGAAGGGTTTGGATATCAAATCAGTGGACGCTGACGGACTGCACGAAACCGGAAAATTGCGTGCTTACGGTTTCTTGCCAGGATGGGGTCTCGTCCGTCTTTCCGCCGTAGAGTGATGGCCAGCCTGTCCCGGCGGGGAGAACATGCTGGTGAACTTCAACGCCTGCATTTTTCAGGCAGGTCGCAAAGCCGAGTGTTTCGTCCTTGAGCGGGTCGTCCTGAGAAGACAGAACAAGCGCGGGGGCAACGCCGGTCAGGCGTGAGCACATGCATGGGGCCGCATAGGGGTGGCACATGCCGGTGCTGAGATAGTGGCTCCAGCCGTCGGCCCAGATGTCCTTCATGCCGAACTCGCCGGCCTTCTGAAACGATGCAGAGCCCATGAAAGGATCAAGCAGGGGTGACAGAAGGATCTGCCCGTCAAGTTCATCGGCGAAATGATCCCGTGCCTTCAGCGCGACCGCTGCGGCGATGTTGCCGCCAGCCTCGACGCCGCCGACAAGAAGCAGGGATTTTCGGTTCCCAAGGCCGGCGCGCTTTTTCGCCAGATAGGAGAAAATCGAAAACCCCGTTTCCAGCGGCTTCGGAAAGACGCTGCCAAGCGGTACATTGTAATCCGGCATCACAACAATGGCGCCGGTTTCGGCAATGAGATGCGCAAACTCGCTTTCCTGCGGGACGGTGCCTTGAAAAGCGCCGCCATGAAAATAGATGAGGACTGGCGGCGACTTGCTGTATTCGGCGCCCTGGTAGACACGTGCCGCCACGGGGCCGATGGCCACCTTGTCGAGTGTCATATCCTTGATCTGCACCGTCATTTTCAGCGCCGTTTCGTGTCTGTTGGTTGAGGGAGAACTGGGTACACCAGCTCTCTTGCATGCCCGATAGGTATTGTTGTTCCAACTCTGGAATAAGGGGTGTATTATTGGTTTCACTATTCGAATTTTCGAATAATAAGCCTATTTTTTGATCAGGACGCCCAGAAATGGATCAACTCTCGGCCATGCGCGCCTTTGTGAGGGTGGTTGAAACAGGAAATTTCACCCGAGCCTCCGATTCCCTTCAGATGCCGAAGGCGACGGTTACCAACCTGATCCAGAATCTCGAGAAACATCTGCAGACCAAATTGCTCAACCGGACAACGCGGCGCGTCATCGTGACGACGGACGGCGCGCTTTATTATGAGCGGGCCGTTCAGATTGTTTCGGAGGTCGACGAACTTGATGCCAGCCTGTCCCAGGCCCAGAGCAATCCGGGTGGGCGGCTGCGCGTTGAAATGTCAGGGGCCTTTGCCGACTGGTTCGTGATACCGGAGCTTGGCGGTTTTTACGAAAAATACCCGGATATCCGTATCGACCTCGGGATCGGCGACAGGACAGTCGACTACCTGGCAGAGAATGTCGATTGTGCCTTGCGTGGTGGTGCGCCGGCTGATCAGTCGCTGATTGCACGGCGGGTGGCGGAGGTCGGCCTGACCACTTGCGCGGCAGCTTCCTACCTGGAGCGGGCGGGTACACCGGAAACCCCGGCAGACGTGAAGGCGAACCACTATTGCGTCAACTATTTCGTTGCCGCCACCGGACGCACACACCCGTTCACCTTCCGCAAGGACGGTGAGGAAATTCTGGTCGACGGACGCTATCATTGCTCGGTCAACGATGCCCGCAGCTATGTGGCGGCGGCTGTTGCCGGTCACGGCATCGCGCAGTTGCCTGACTTCATGGTGCGGGAAGAGCTGAAGCGCGGGGACCTCGTGCCGCTGTTGACGGAATGGTCTGCCGACACCATTCCGCTTTATATCGTCTACCCGCCCAACCGGCACCTTTCGAACAAGGTTCGCGTTTTTGTCGATTGGCTGGTGCGCCTGCTTGCCGATGTGCCGGCGCCCGCCCGGTCTTCGGTATGAAATGCTGGCAAGGGGGGCAGCGCAAGAAGGCTATCCTCCGAAAGGCTGACCCCAATCAGATGCCGAACCTGTCCCGCAGCCGGTAGACCAGCACTGATGGTGCCAGGAACCACGGATTGCCCTGGTACAGCGGCCGGGTCGGGAAGGGGATCTTCTCGAACGCGGAGAGTGATTTTTCTCGGCCGGCAGCTTTCTGGCCCATACGCATGCCGAGATAACTCGCCATACCCACCCCGGACCCGCAATAGCCGCCCGCGTGAAACAGGCCGTTGTCTTCGCCAGCATGGGCGAGTGTGTCGAAGGTGTAGCCGACAAACCCCATCCAGGCGTGGCTGATCCGAACGGAGCCAAGTTCCGGAAAGAGGGCCGTCATATCGCGGTGGAGCTTTAGCGCGCTGTTGCGCGGGTCCGTTTCGCTCAAGGAGACCCGGCCGCCAAACAGCACGCGCTTCCGGTCGGGGGACAGCCGGTAGTAATAGACCAGTTTTCTGGTGTCGGAGAGGACCCGGTCCGTCGGAAACAGCCGGTCGATCGTTTCACTCGGGATTTCTTCCGTCGCGATCACGTAGGAGCCGATCGGGATCAGCCGTCGCTGAAGCCAGGGCGACAGGGGCCCGGAGTAACCATTGGTCGCCAGAATGACCTTGCCCGCCTTGAGGGAGCCGTCGCTTGTCAGGACCTTGAAGCCTGACGTCTCGCGTTCAAGCGACACCACCCGGCACTTGCCGCGCACCATCGCGCCTTCCGCCAGCACCTTGTTCAAAAGTGAAGGATGGTACTTGCTGACATCGATACTGCAATGATGCGGATTGACGATACCGCCATGATAGGCGTCGGTCCCAAGCTCCCGTGCCATGTCGCCTTTCGGCACCATGAAGGCATCGGTCTTCCACACGGGGTGTCCGGCGGCACAATCTCTGGCAAGGCTCTCGTAAAGATGGGGCTTGTGGGCGCCGTGGAAGCGGCCGGTTTCCCGTAAGCCCATCTCCAGTCCATCTTCCCTTGAAAGTGCGTGCATGTAGTCAAGAGACGCCTGGCCTTCCAGGCAAAGCTGGGTGGCGAGCTCCCTGCCATAGCGGCCCGCCAGGTTGGAAAAGGACGGCTTGAGGCTGGTCGAAAGCTGGCCGCCATTGCGCATGCTACAGCCCCAACCCGGGTCTTCCACGTCGAGAACCAGTGTGCCGAGGCCTTCACGGGCGGTCTGCAGTGCGGCGTTCAGGCCGGTGTTCCCACCGCCAACCACCAACACATCGACCTCTGCCGGCAAACCGGTATCCGGCAATGCGAGTTTGGGCGCGATATCCTGCCAGTATGGTGTCGTCTTGTAGTTGTCCGCAAAAAGAGGCTGGTTCATTACGTGCCTTACGCCGCTCGTGTGTCTTCCAGGATAAGGTCCGCGCCTTTTTCGCCGACCATGATCGCAGGTGCGTTGGTGTTGCCGGACGTGACCGTCGGGAAAATCGAGGCATCGACAACCCGAAGCCCTTCGACCCCGTAAACCCGTAGGCGCGTGTCGACGACGTTTTCGCTCGCGTCCGGTCCCATGCGACAGGTGCTGACAGGGTGGAAGACCGTGGAACAGCGGCTGCGGACATCCGCCAGCATGTCCTCGTCGGTCTGAACACTCGGGCCGGGTGTGATCTCCTCGTCGATAACCGATTGCATGGCAGGGCTTTCGGCGATCTTGCGCATCAGCTTGCTGCCTTCGATCATCTCCGTGAGATCACGGTTGGTGCTGAGCGAGTTCGGGTGGATCTCCGGCATGTCGAACGGGTCGGTGGAGCGCAGGCAGATATGGCCGCGGCTGGTTGGCCGTGTCGGCTGAAAGCCGAGGAGGAAGCCGGGGAAAGGGTCCGGGTTCATCAGCGGACGTTTCCCCTTCGGCGCCTTGGTGTAGCTGACGGGCGAGAAATACAGCTGAATGTTCGGCCGTTCACAATCCGGATTGCTTCTGACGAAGCCACCGGCCTGATTGACACTGAGCGACAGCGGACCACTGCGGGTCAGAACATAGCGGATGCCCTGGGCGAGCTTGCCCCACCAGGGATAAAGCTGCTGGTTCAGCGTCGGCACTTTGGACCGGTAGAGATAGTCGAGGCCAAGATGGTCCTGCAGGTTCTTGCCGACAGCAGGGCTGTGCAAGGTGGAGGTGATGCCCTTGGCCTGCAGTTCCGCGCCATCACCAATGCCGGACAGCATGAGGATTTGCGGCGAGTTGACGGCGCCTGCACTGAGGATCACTTCCCGGCGGGCCTTCACGGTCTGCTCGGTGCCGCCTCGGCTGTAGACGACGCCGGTCGCCCGTCCGTTTTCAAGGATCAGCCGGGTCGTGTGTGCGTTGGTCAGGATGGAGACATTCTGACGTTTTTTCGCGCGTGAAAGATAGGCACGGGCCGTCGACATGCGGAATCCGTTTTTTCGCGGTTATCTGGTAGAGGCCGACACCTTCCTGGCTTCTGCCATTGAAATCCGGGTTACGGCTGAAGCCGGCTTCCTCGCTGGCTGCCAGGAAGTTTTGACACAGCGGGTGGACGTCCTTGTCCATGGAGGAGACATAAAGGGGGCCATCCCCGCCGCGATAGTCGTCGGCACCGTTGCAATTGGTTTCCGAGCGCTTGAAATAGGGCAGAACGTCCTGCCAGCCCCAGCCGGTGTTGCCGAGGGCCTTCCAGTCCTCGAAATCCGCATGCTGACCGCGGATATAGACCATGGCATTGATCGAACTGGACCCGCCCAGCACCTTGCCGCGCGGCCAGTAGCCGGAGCGGTCGTTGAGCCCCGGGTCCGCCTCGGTGTGGTACATCCAGTTGATGTTCCGGTTATAGAAAGCCTTGCCGTAGCCGATCGGCATCCAGATCCAGAAATTGAGATCCGAGCCGCCTGCCTCCAGAAGGCAGACGGTGTATTTGCCGTCCTCCGACAGCCGGTCGGCAAGCACCGAGCCTGCCGAGCCCGCGCCGACGATGACAAAGTCGAACTCCGCCATGAATGCTCCTATTGAGAGGTCTTGTCGCGCTGGATGGCAATCGATAGCAGCGCAAGCAGTCCGGACCCGACCATGAGCACGAAGGAGACGGCATTGAGGACCGGCGTCGAGCCGACCTTTGCCATCCGGTCATACATGGTGATCGTCAGCGGCGCTTCCGAGCCGACAAGAAATAGCGTGGTGTTGAAGTTCTCGAACGAGACCAGGAACGCAACGATGCCGGCCGCGATCATCGCCGGTCGCAGGAAGGGCAGTGTGACGGTGCGCAACACGCGGACCCGACTTGCCCCCAGGTTGAAGGCGGCTTCTTCCATCGTGGCGTCGAATTTCTTCAGCCGGGCCGTGATCACCAGCGAGGTGATGGTGGTGATGAAGGAAAACTGCCCGAACACGACAAGCAGAAGGCCTGGCCTCAGGAACTCAAGCTCCAGATCGAACCTGTTTTCCATGTAGTTCGCGGTGTCGCTGGCCAGGACCAGGATGGAGATGCCGAGGATGACACCCGGGATCACCAGCGGCACCACCATCAGAATGTAGAAGAAGTTCTTGCCCGGAAACTCGCCGCGCACGAACAGGAACGCATTGGTTGTGCCGACGAAGACGGAGAGCGCCGCCACGAAGATTGCGATGACGAAGGAATAATAAAGCCCCTGCAGCAAACGCCGGTCATGGAACATGCCGAGTTTTGGTTCGGTGTCGCTGAAGAACCAGTCCAGCGTGAAACCTTGCCAGGGCAGTGCCGGGAACAGGCTGTCGTTGAAGGCGAAGGCTCCGGCTGAAATCAGCGGCGCTGCCAGGAAGATGAAGAAGGCAACGACATAGAGTCGGTAGCCCATCAGGAACGGAGAGGAGTTCTTTTGCGCAAGCATCGTCTGTCCTCCTCAGCTCTTGGCCACGGTGTTGGCGAGGGTCTGACCGGAGAGTTTCAGTCCGAGCCAGATCACGACGGAGGTAAAAATCAGAAGCAGCATGCCGAAGGCCGCGCCTCCCTCCCAGTTGAAGCGGGTGATGAACTGGTTGTAGATCTGTTCGGTAAACCAGCTCGAATTCTTGCCGCCGAGCAGGATCGGCGTCAGGTAGGAACCTGCTGTCAGCATGAAGGTGACGATACAGCCGGCCACGATGCCCGGCATCGCGTAGGGAATGATGATCCGGCGCAGCACGGTGAAGCCGCTGCCGCCCAGATTGTACCCGGCCTCGATCATTGAATTGTCCATGCCGTCCAGCGTCGAAACCAGTGGGACGATCATGAACAGGATCACGGTGTAGACGAGGCCGATGATGACCGCGATGTCGTTGTAGAGAAATTCGACAGGCTGGCCGACCAGTCCGGTCCAGAGCAGGAAATTCGAAATCACACCGGTTTCGCGCAACAGCAGGATCCAGCCGAAGGAACGGATCAGGTCGCTGACCCAGAGCGGGATCAGGCAGAGCAGGAACAGTCCACCGCGCGCCCTGGGGCCGGCGATCTTGGCGATGTAATAGGCAATGGGAAAGCCGATCAGCAGCGCCAGTGCAGTGACCAGCAGGGACATGGACCCGGTTCGAAGAAGCGTGTTCCAGTAGATCGGTTCGTTTATGAAATCCAGATAGTTGGCGAAGCTGTACTCATAGACGCGCGGTGCCACTTTCTCGCGGAAGGAGAGGAGCACCATGCCGATGTGCGGCAGAATGATCAGAAGCAGGATCCAGAGCGCGAAAGGCGAAAACAACAGGATCAGCGACAGCCGTTTGATGTCCTTGTTCTGCATCATGCGCTCTCCGCGCGGGCAAAACACATGGCTTGCCGGGACGACCAGATCAGGCGCACGTCTTCTCCGGGTTTCAGGTCGTTGTTGCCGGTTACCGTCACATCGGACTCGATAAGCTCGCCGCTGCCGGTCCGTACGAGCACACGGCTGTTGGCACCGTTGAAGAGCAGGCTGTCGATGACACCGCTCATCTGGTTGTCGCCTTCTGTCACGGCCTGGTCCGCTTCGGATGCGCGCACCGTGCGGATGAATTCCGGCCGCACGAAAATCTCCACCTTGTCGCCATCACGAATGGTCTGATCCGCGCCGGCACTGAAACTCATCGAAAGCCCCTGGTCCGTTTCCACCTTGCCACCCGTGCCATCCGCGGATTTCACCGTGCCGGACCAGCGGTTGCTGTCGCCGACAAAGCCGGCGACGAAGGCGGTCTTGGGGTGATGATAGAGATCCTGCGGCGTGCCGATCTGTTCGAAAATGCCCTGGTTCATGATGGCGACGTTATCGGACATCACCAGTGCTTCCGACTGATCGTGGGTGATGTAGATAAAGGTCGTGTTGAACTGGTGCTGCAACAGTTTCAACTCGATCTTCATCGCTTCGCGCAGCTTCAGATCGAGCGCGCCGAGCGGTTCATCGAGCAGCAGCACATCCGGATCGAGCACCATGCAGCGAGCAATGGCGATGCGCTGTTTCTGACCGCCGGACAACTGGTGGATTTCCCGCTCGCCAACGTCGGGCAGGGCGATCCGCTCCAGTACGTCCTGGACCTTGCGCTTTATTTCCGCATTGCCCACGCCTGCGCACCTGAGGCCATAGGCAATGTTCTCGTAGACGTTCATCATCGGGAACAGCGCCAGATGCTGGAACACCATCTTGACGTTGCGCCGGTTGGGCGGCACGCCGAGCACCGACTTGCCCTTGATCTTGATATCGCCGGAGGTCGGGTCCTCGAAACCCGCGATCATGCGCATCAGGGTTGTCTTGCCACAGCCCGACGGACCGAGAATGGAGAAGAACGAACCGCTCGGGATCTCGAAGGAGACGCCTTTGACGGCGCGAAATCCTCCAAAACTCTTGGCAAGGTCGAGGCATTCAAGATCGTAGGCGGGTGAGGTGTGTTTCATCAATGCGGGCCAACTGGAAGGGGTCGGGGTTTGGAGCGCCGGGTGTTCCCGGTTGCTTCTCTCCGGTGTTTTGATTTTTTCAAAAAAAGGAAAGGGCTGCCGGAATGGTTCCGGCAGCCCTGAACCTGATCAGCCGCCTGTGGCTGCCTTGATCTTCTCGAGGGTCTTGCCTTCCATGTCTTCCACGCCGGGAGGAATGTTGGCAAAGAACTTGAGATTGTCGATGTCGGCTGCGGTGAAGGCCGCATTGACGGCTGCCTTCTTGTCTTCCGGCAGCAGGTCGGTACCACCCTTGACCGCGGCAATCGCGCCGGTGCTGCCGGACATGATGGTCACGTTTTCCGGCCGCAGCACGAAGTTGATCCACTTGTAGGCGGCATCATCCGCCTTGCCCTTGCGCGGCAGGGCGAAGGTGTCGATCCAGGCTAGCGCGCCTTCCTTCGGCGGAACGAAGACGATGTTCTGGTTCTGGTCGTAGAGCTTGTAGGCGGTGGAATCCCAGGTTTCGGATGCCACGATTTCGCCTGACAGCATCATGGCGGACAGGTCGTCGCCGCCTTTCCAGTAGGCCTTGATGTTGTCCTTGCACTCGATCAGCTTGTCGGCGACCTTGTCCAGGATGCCTTGGTATTTCTCAAGGTCCGCGTAGGCCGCGAACGGGTCTTCACCCATCGAGAAGGCCGTGCCGAGCAGGATCGTGCGCTTCAGGCGCATCGAGGTCTTGCCCTTGTAGGCCGGGTCGCACAGGTCGGCCCAGCTTGAAAGGTCCGGAGCCTTTGTCTTGTCGGCCATTAGGCCGGATGTGCCCCACTGGTGGGGAACCGCGTAGACTTCACCCTCGATCGTTGTGTTTGCCTTCACGCCGTCAAGCAGCTTGGCTTCCATCGCACCGGTGTCGATCTTTGAAAGATCCAGCGGCTTGTAGATGTCATATTCCAGCTGGGCCGCGTAGATGCGGTCGTGGCTTGGCTGGGCAAGGTCGAAGCCGGCACCACCAGTGGCGCGCAGCTTGGCAATCATTTCCTCGTTGTTTGAGAAGGTGACTTCAACATCAATGTCCGGATATTCTTCTTCAAATTTTTGGACCAGTTCGTCGGGAGCGTAAGACCCCCAGGTCAACAGGCGCAGGGTCTCTGCCTGGGCAGAGCCGGCACCGGCAAGCATGGTTGCGGCCAACAGGCCGGTTAGTGTTGTTTTCAAATGCATGACGTCCTCCTGAATGCACTCAGCGTACTAACCGGAAAAAAGCCTAGGTTGGAATTGGCCTGCCAAATATATCCATTGCAGATAATTTAGCAGTCCAATTGACCGAGGGTGCACCTTAGCTGGTGCAGCAAACAGGCAGGATTTTCTTGAGAACCTTCATGCCTTTGCGGATGTCATCCTGCGCGGAGCTGCCGAAGCCGAGGACAATGCCGCGCTGCGGTATCCGGCCGAGAGCGTAGCGAGACAGGGGGGCGGTGGTGATGCCGTGTTTGGCCGCTTCAGCGACGATCCTGTCTTCGTCGTATCGGTTCGACAAAAGGCCGACAGCGTGAAAGCCGCTGCTGGTTGGCTGCAGGTCGATGTCTCCTGCAAGACTGGCACTTTCTGCCATCAAGGTATCGTGACGGTGCTTGTAGAGTTGGCGCATGGTGCGGATGTGGGTTGCGAACATGCCTTCATCCATGAATTCTGCAACGATCGCCTGGGTGACGGTCGGAACACCGGCAAGCCAGGTCAGGCAGACCCGTTCGAAGCTTTCCACCAAGCCTTCCGGCACCAGAACGAAGCCGAGCCTGAGTGCTGGAAACAGGGATTTGGAGAAGGTGCCGACATAGATTACCCGGCCGTGGGTATCGATGCTCTTGAGCGTTGGTGGTGGCTGGTCGCCGAAATAGAACTCGCCGTCGTAGTCGTCCTCCACGATCATGGCGTCGGCTTCATTGGCGGCTGTCAGAAGCGCCAGGCGGCGGGAAAGGCTCATGACGTGGCCAAGCGGCTGCTGGTGGGATGGCGTTACGAAGGCGAGCCGAAAGTAGGGCGCCTTGGCAAGGCCGTCCTCGATGCAAAGGCCTTCCTCGTCAACAGCGACAGGAATTGGCCTTGCGCCAATGGCAACAAAAGCGTTGCGCGCACCAATTGCGCCAGGATTTTCAAACCAGATCGGCTCGCCCGGATTGACCAGCATGCCGCCGACCAGGGAAAATGCGCGCTGGGCGCCGTTGGTGATGAATATCTGTTCGGGGTCGCACTTGATTCCGCGGGAGGCATTGAGCTGACGGGCAATCGCCCGGCGCAGCGGCATGTAGCCGAAGGGCTCGCCATAGCCGGCAATGTGGTCGCGGTCCTTGCGCCAGTGCCGTGCGGAGAGTTTTGCCCATTGCGCCATCGGAAAGGCGTCGAGCGCCGGCAGTGCTGTGACGAAGGCCTGCGATTTGTGCGGCAGGCGCGAGCGCAAGGTGAAGTCCGGGATGGCGTGCCGGGTCGCGTGGGAAAGGCGCGGCACGACGGGGGTGATGTCGCTGGCCTCCTGTGACGGCTTCGGTGCAAGGCGGGCGTTCAGCGCTTCACTCACGAACGTGCCAGCGCCTACCCTTGCCTCCAGAAGACCCTCGGAAATCAGGCGGTCGGTCGCATCGATTACCGTCGTGCGGGAGACGCCGATCTCCTGCGCCAGGGTGCGTGTGGCCGGCATCCGGTCACCCGGGGTCAATGCCCCCGTCAGCAGCAGGTCGCGCAGGGCCATGTAGAGCTGGATCGAAATTTTCTTTTCGGCCGTCTTGTCGATCTTGATCGACGAGAGCACAGCGCCGGCATGCCGTTTCATCGCATTCTCCCAAATTGGTATGAGAGTTTGCGCAAAACGGACCTTCTATCAAGTCCAATTCTGGATAAGGGTCGGTTCACGAGCCAACCCCAATCCATCGGGACCGTCCGTCCGAGGACCGGATAAGACAATGAAAATACAATCAATAGAAACATTTACCAATGAGTTTGTCTGCTTCGTTCGTGCAACCGCCGAAAACGGTGCTACCGGATGGGGGCAGGTAGCGCCTTACTACGCGGATATCACCGCAGAGGTCGTCCACCGTCAGGTTGCACCTTATGCGCTGGGCGAAGACGCTTTCGACATTGAACACCTGATGGAGATCATCCCGGAACGGGAGCACAAGTTTCCCGGATCCTATCTGCGCCGGGCGATGGGGGGGCTGGACACTGCCCTGTTCGACCTTCGCGGCAAGCTGGAAGGCAAGCCGGTGTGCGAACTGCTCGGCGGAACGCCGGGCAAGGTGCGGGCCTACGGGTCGTCGATGAAGCGTGACATCACGGCGAAAGACGAGGCGGGTCGCCTCAAGAAGCAGCAGGACCTTTACGGCTTCGATGCCTTCAAGTTCCGGATCGGTGCCGAATGCGGCCGCGACCAGGACGAATGGCCGGGCCGGACGGAAGAAATCGTGCCGACCATGCGCAAGGCCTTTGGTGACGACACCGCACTGCTGGTCGATGCCAACTCCTGCTATTCGCCAGCCAAGGCCATCGAGATCGGCCGGTTCCTGGAAGCCAACGGCATTTCCCATTACGAGGAGCCTTGCCCCTACTGGCACTATGACCAGACCAGGCAAGTGACAGATGCTCTCGACATCGATGTGACAGGGGGGGAGCAGGATTGCTCTCTGGTGGACTGGCAGCGGATGATCGATGAACGAGTTGTCGATATCATTCAGCCGGACGTCTGTTATCTCGGTGGTATGGTCCGCACCATGAAGGTGGCACAAATGGCGCATGAGGCAGGCATTCCCTGCACACCGCATGCAGCCAACCTGTCGCTGGTGACGCTGTTCACCATGCATCTGCTGCGGGCGATCCCGAATGCGGGCAAATATCTCGAATTCTCCATCGAGGAAGCCGACTATTATCCCTGGCAATACGGCCTCTTCACCGCGTCGCCGTACGAGATTGTCGACGGGCATGCCACGGTGACAGATGCGCCGGGGTGGGGTGTCGAGATCAGTCCGGAGTGGCTGGCGAAATCCACATACAAGATCAGTTCCCTGGAAGGCTAACGATGTCCGGAGCAAGCGAACTCATCGCGGAATATCAGGCCACGGGCACGCTGAAGGCGTTGCCCCTCGGCCATTTCATCGACGGCAGCTTCACGCAGCCATCCCATAACCGCACCATGGAAAGTTTTGATCCGGGCCGGGGTGAGGCCTTCGCCCGCTTCACGGCGGGCACAGCCGAGGATGTCGATCAGGCGGTAAAGTCGTCAAAGGTTGCTTTTGAGACGGTCTGGCGAGACATGGCGCCGGTGGAGCGGTCCCGGATCCTTCTGCAAGCGTCCAGGCTTATCCTGGAAAATCTCGATCTTCTGGCCGTTGCCGAAACGCTGGACAGCGGCAAGGCACTGCAGGAAGCTCAAGGCGATGTGCGCGGTGCGGCTCGTACGTTCGAGTATTACGCGGGCGCTTGCGACAAACTGCAGGGAGACAGCTTTCCCCTTGGGCCGAATTATGTCGGTTACGCCATTCACGAGCCGGTCGGGGTCACGGCCCACATCATTCCGTGGAACTTTCCGATCTCCACCGCTGCGCGCGGATTTGCGCCGGCGCTTGCAGCCGGCTGCACGGTTGTGGCCAAGCCTGCCGAACAAACGCCGTTCACCGCACTGCTGCTTGCGAAGATCCTGCATGATGCCGGATTGCCGGCAGGCGTGTGCAATGTCGTGACCGGAACCGGCGCCGAAACCGGTGCTCCACTGACATCCCATCCGGATGTCGACCACATCACGTTCACCGGTTCGGTCCAGACGGGCAAAGCGGTGATGAAGGCGGCAGCTGACGAGATCACCCGCGTGGTGCTGGAGCTTGGTGGCAAATCGCCCGTGGTGGTGCTTGGCGATTGTGACCGGGAACAGGCGCTATCCGGTGTTCTCGGTGCGATCTACGAGAATGCCGGCCAGATCTGTTCCGCTGGATCTCGTCTTGTGATCGAGAAGAACATTCACGCGAACTTCGTTGCGGAACTGGTGAAACGCACAAAATCGCTGACACTCGGGCACGGTCTTGGCAACCCGGATGTCGGGCCGGTCAATTCTGCGGGACATCTTGCGAAGGTTGCTGGTTTTGTCGACCGCGCAAGGGCGCGGGGAGCTGATATCGTGACGGGTGGCGCCATAGCCGCCGACCCGAAAACCGGCAAGGGCTGGTTCTATGAGCCGACAATCGTCGACAGCGTTTCTGCGAGTGACGAGTTGGCGCAGGAGGAAATCTTCGGGCCGGTGCTGACGGTGCAGGTGGCTGATGATGCCGATCACGCCCTGGCACTTGCCAACGATTGCCAGTACGGCCTGGTCGCAGGCATCTACACGTCGAATTTCGCAAAAGCCCATCAGCTCGCGCGCAAGATCGATGCCGGCCAGATCTACATCAACGAGTATTTCGCCGGTGGGATCGAGGTGCCGTTCGGTGGCAACAAGAAATCCGGTTTCGGCCGCGAAAAAGGTCTCGAAGGTCTCAAGAGCTACTGCAAGACCAAAAGCATTGCCGCCAGGATCGGCTAGAACTTGTCGCGTTTCGTCGGAATCGCTTTTCACCGCCTGAAATCGAGGATTTCGGTGCAAAAAGCGATGCAAGATCTTTCCAGTTAGACGCGGCACGCTCCAGGGCAGAGTTCAGTCAGCCGGATCAGAGCGATCCGAACCTGCTCAAACATCCTGTTACCTCCCCTGAAAGGCCGGTTCGGTTTACCGATCCGGCCTCTTTTTTGTTGAGGTTGCGTGCAGCGCGGGAGGATCTCACACCGGAAACTTGCGCTGCTTGAAGAACTCCCAGAGCGACTTGTTCAGCGTCTGTGTCTTCTGGATCGTTTCCCTGACGAGCGTGATTTCCCGGGCATTGATCGGGCTGGACTTGCCGTATTCGATCTTGTGTTTCTGGTCGCTGATGCGCATCAGGATGGTTGAGGCATTGCGCCCCTCGTTGTCGAACGAATAGATGCAGTGATTATATTTGTTTTTCAATTTCAATGTCTTGTGCATGTCCCGAGTTAGGCTCAGCACCTCTTCCCTCAAGTCCGGTTTTTGCGCGTCGAGCTTGGCCAGCCGTTCGACCAGATCAATTCGGGCACGCGACGTGTTGAGGGTCAGGAAGATCACCGTCGCGACTTCCTTGGTGACGCCGGCGAGGCCCGCGATCATGTGGATCAGCAGGCTCTCCGTGTTGGTCCACGTATAATTCAGCCGACCCATGAGGGCGAGAAACGTCTGGAATTCGTCCGCCATTGTGGGCGCATCTGCCGCGCTCATCTTCAGGCCTCTAGGTTGGGTGGTCGTTGTTCCGTCTGAATGTAGATCGCGGCTGCTTCCGTTCTGTTTGAAACGCCGAGCTTTGAAATGATGTGATGAATATGGAGCTTGATGGTGTGCTCCGACAGGGACAATTTTTCGGCGATGTTCTTGTTCTGATATCCCTCGGAGATGAGGCATAGAACTTCGGTTTCCCGTTTCGTCAGCTTGCCGAAGCGGTTCCTGGTACGGCTGCGGTGCCTGCGCTGATGCATGGCCGGGGCTGCGCCGTAAGGCCTTTCCATTCCCATGTACTTGATGGCATCAGCCGGCAGATAATGGCCGCCGTTGAGCATGAGACGGATAGCGCCTAGCCAGAGATCGATCCGAAGGTTCATCGGCAGCACGCTCTTGATCAGGCCTTCCTGGAAATAATCGCTGATGATCGAGGGGAACGACAGATCATCATTGATCAGCATGCAGAGGTTTGCTTCGGGGAAGTTTTTCCGCAGGCAGGCAATAGCTTCCTTGCGCTCCGCGCTGAAGCCTTCGTCAATCAGGAAAAGGCGTTTTGAAAATTCCCCACGGCGCTCCGAGCGATAAAGATCGATTTTCTGAGTGATACGGATAAAACGTCCATCCTCTATTTCCCGGTCGATTACTCCTTCCAGTTCCTTCGGAAACTTTTCGGACGCTCCAATATAATAGATTGAACCTTTATTCTCGTAATTTACGCTAGTCATTACTGTCACCCCTACAAACTAAGATAAAATTTAATTTGGACTCTCTTTCACTTGCAATTGCCAGAAACAGGGCCTGGGAGAAGCGTTTTTGTAAATATTCATCCGGCTTATTCTGCCGTCGGCATTAGCCATGCGGTTTTTAAAAAAATAAAATTTCTTATCTTGTTTGTTCAGACCAAGGATAGGTGCGGGAAATGGGTGGCTGTCGGAAAATGAACATGCCGTCCAAATCGCAGTATTAACAGGGATTTGTGCAGTGACCCCCTAGTCTGAATTTCTCCTCACCCATAACTTGTATATAACAAACTTACCTTAGGTTATATTAATAATTCGATTTAGTCGCGGATCAGATTTTGCTTCAAGATATTGCAATTAAATACTTTTTTTGACCTCGCGTGATTTACCTATGTCGCTAGATATCCGCGAAACTTGAATGGTAAATGTTTAGTTAAGATTTCCGGCTTATTGCAAACCCCCTGTTCTGTCATTGTTTTTACCGGCTGGGAGATTCTCGTATTTGTGTAAATCCTCGGTTTGTGGATCCTAATCCTCAAATTTGACTTCCAGCCGAAGAGTAAATGGAGCAGCTAAATCTACTTTGATTAGCTGAAGTGGTTGTTTTTGCCATTTTCCATTTGATCTGGGGCGGTAACGCTCCTCTTAACCACGACAGCCCTATGCAAATCGATAGAAGACGATCTGCCGAGCTGTCCGATCTGAGGACAGAACCATGAGCGAATACGTTTGGCATAAAAACGAGCTGAACATCGATAAGTCGTTCAATCCGACTTATTCTAGCGAGTACAACACCAACTATAATCACGAAATAAACATCGACAATTCGAAGAGCTACGAGTGGGAATACTCGGACGACGACAACACCCAGGATGTGAACAACCAGGTGTTCAAGTATGTCGACAGTGACTTCGATCCCGTGATCAATGTGGATTTCGAGAACGGTCCTTCGGACGTCGACAACATTGACCTGGACATCGGCGACCATGCGAGTGTCGAGGACATTCTGATTGCGAAAGGCAACATCGACTTCGACCCGGGCGACGATATCAAGGTCGAAGACGTCCTCAATGATGCGCTGAACGGCCTTGGGAACGATACCGGCATTGCAATCAACAACAGCAACCAGCTGGAAGACAACGACTGGGCAAAAGACACCTTTGTCGCCAATGAAGGGTCCTTCACGCAGAAGCTGACTGCCAACGGCGGTTCGGCGGAAGCTGATGACGGTCTGGCTTTCGGTGGGTCGTCCATGACCGTGGATGCCCTCGATGATGCGACGGTGATTGGTGAAGTGATGGCCGCTGCCAATGCCGCCAACGCAACCGAAGCGTTCGTCAACGAGCTGGTGCAGGGTGCGAACATTCTCAATAACTCGGTCGACACGACGATTGTCGGCGGCGATCTCTACACCGACAGCGTTGGTGAAGACGAGCTCTAAGATGTTCGATCGGCGCTGCGGTTTTCTGTTTCGAACCTGTTTCCGAAACGCCAGCTGCGCCCGTTTCCAAGTCAGAATGCGGTGTGAACGCCGGTCTTGCGAGACCCGGCTCGCCGCGATGAACAAGGACTATTATCATGTCTGGTAAGCGTGGAACTCAATTCAACTACTCTGATTTCGATGCAGTCGATGACTCGAAGATCATCAACAAGGCCGAAGTCGTGATGAACTTCGAAGAAGGTTTTGTTTATGACGACGACGATGTCGTGGACATCGACCTGGAAGAATGCGCTGAAGTCGACGAGATGCTCGTGAGCGTCAACGGCGGCATCGACTACAGCCCGGGCGACGACATCACCGTTGAAGACATTTTGAACGAAGCCCTCAATGGTGGCGGCAATGATGCCGGTGTCGTGCTCAACAACAGCAACCAGCTGGAAGACAACGACTGGGCCAACGGTACGACGGCAACCAACAACGCCGGCTTCAACCAGACCCTGAGTGCCAAGGGTGGCGATGCCGAAACCGATGACGGTATTTCGGCAGGCGGCTCCAGCGGGTCGGCATACGTCGATGCTGACATGCAGGCATTCGGTGGCCATGTCGGCACCTGGTTCGGTCATGCCGGTTTCCATGGCATGTCGGTCGACCTGGAAGGCAATCTGGAAATCGATGACCTCGGTTCCGGCAGCGTCAGCGTCATCGCTGATGACGATGCGCTCGTCCAGGGCATGAATGCGGCTGAAGCATCCGCTTCCAACGATGCATCGGCATTCACCAACACGCTGGTGCAGGGCGAAAACATCCTGAACAACTCTGTCGACATGACCATTGTCGGCGGCAACATGGACAGCCTGATGACCGGTGAAGATCTCGGCTCCCTGAGCTGATCCGGTTTGTTCCTGAATTGATTTTCAATTCCGGAAAACAGCAGCAGGCGCGGAGCTCACTTGCTCCGCGCCTGCTGAACGCGGCCTCTCGTATTTAGATTCGCGCGAGTTTGACCGCGAAAACGACCCTTCATTCAGATTAGGGGGCTGACATGTTTTTTTATGATGACCTTACGCGTGAAGCGATTTCGCATTTTGTAGGAAGCTTTTCCATGTCACTCGAGGAGGCCCGCGCCCGCCT
The DNA here is from genome assembly GCF_001579905.1 of Labrenzia sp. CP4. Lineage (NCBI taxonomy): Bacteria > Pseudomonadati > Pseudomonadota > Alphaproteobacteria > Hyphomicrobiales > Stappiaceae > Labrenzia > Labrenzia sp. CP4. Next base: position 753,004 of record NZ_CP011927.1, read on the forward strand.
TGAGTATCTTGAATTCCGCGCGGCACAGCTTGCTGCCGAACAGGCAGAGCAAGGTGAGGCGATGGAGGCGCTGCTGACAGTCTGGCCCGACTATCAGCTGCTCGACCTCAATCCGAATATCCATTACGAATTCGATGGTTACAGCTACTATGACGACGTTCCCGCCGCCCTGAACTTTTATGAGTGGGATGGCATTGGCATGCGGGCACATCTGATGCCGCCGCCGGTTGAGGGGACTTTCAATCCCTACACCATCGCGCTGACAGGCGGTGTCCGCTTCATAACGTTCCAGCACGAAGTGCTGCCCAACAGCTTTGCCGTTGTGTCCCGGTCCGAAAACGTGCTGGAGGACAACGACTATCTGTCCAACACGGGTCTCCACTATCATTTCGATTACGAAGCACCATCACTCATCTCCTTCCTCGATGCGCTGGAGGCCGCCGGGATCACCGGCAGGTTCAGCTTTACGGAAGCAGACAATCCGGCAGGCAATCTGAGCGCGACCGTCGCAGCCTGGACGGAAACAGCCCAAACCATGCAAGCCGGCGCTCCCGGTGTCGGGCAACAGGTTCTGGCAACCGGAGATGACACCGGGCAGCTCTATCAGAACGGCATCGTTGTCGAGGAAGCCGCCCGTCTTGACGAAGTCATCAAGCATTTGAAGGGCCGTGCTCCGGACGATGACGCCGAAGCGAACTCCGATGACGTGGTGCTCGAGGGACCGCAAAGCGCCTCGGGCGAGTTGACTTCGCTGGTGGACACCGCCGGAACCTCCGCTTCGCTGCAAATCAGTGCCGGCAACAACACACTGATCAATCAGGCCATTCTGGTGGACGTCTGGGGCAAGGCCGCGACCATAGCTGTGGCCGGCGATTATTACGATCTCGACATTATCAGCCAGACAAATGTTCTGGCAGCGCCGCATCTGGCGGGTCTTGGCGAGTGGGCGACGGATCCGAGTACCGGCAGCTACAACATCGCATCGATCATGAACACCGGTTCGGATCTGCCCATGGATGTTGCTCCGGTCGGCAATCATTCACTCTGGGATATCACTTTCCACGAAGGTGACATGACCTTCGTGAATTGGCTGACCCAGAAGAACTACCTGGTCGACAACGACACCATCGTCTACCAGGAAGACGGCTCGGGCACGACGATCATGTCCGGTGGCAATATTCTGACAAATGCTCTCAACCTTACGGAGCTGAGCACCTTTTTCGATCTGATCCTGATCGGAGGCGATTATTACTCGGCCAATGTGATCAGCCAGACCAACGTCATGGTCAATTTCGATCAGGTCATTGCCGAAGGCACACAAGACGCTTCCATGCCGATGCCTGACGGGCAGATCGACAATTTGCTCTGGAACGAGGCCTATATCGTTTCCAACTACAACAGTTCCGTCGTCGACCTGGATCCGGCAAGCGCGAACCGGCTCGCAACGGCAGGTGAAGAGGATCTCGGCGATGACTTCCTGTCCGGGCTCTTCAGCGGCGAAACCTCGCCTTTCAACCAGCTGAACGTTCTTTATATCTCCGGTGATGTCTACGACATCAATTACCTCGAACAGGTCAATATCCTGGGCGACAGCGACAGCATCGCCACGCTTGGGGTCGATGTCTCAAGCGAAGGCACCAGCATCAACGGCGATTCAAACCTTCTCTACAATGCCGCGGTGATCCAGGAAGCCAGCGTGGACAATGTTGTTCGCGTCGGTGGCGACACCTATTCGGAAGCTTTGCTTTACCAGGCGGAGATCCTGACCGCAGATGTTGAGCAACCTGCGCACGGCGGGGCGGGTCTTGCGTCGGAGGCCGTTGTCTTCCTGGCTGACGGCATGCTGACCAATGGTGACAACGATCTCGAAACCGTCAACCTGAACCAGGTGCCGGACGAGGTCTGTGTCGATCCGATGGCGACAATGGTCGCTTAGGGGAGGCAGGTCATGACCATTTCATACGATGTTGCCGATGGGCAGCGGACGAACCGGGCGGGTGAGCCGCAGGTGCTGGGCCCCGATGCGAAAAAGGGTGATGCACGGCTTGTCGGCGCAAAGACAGCCGCTGCAGGCGGACCAGCTCTGAACGCGGGAGACGCAAGGGCGAAACCGGCGGACGGCGGCAAGTCCGCCCGGACAGGTGCTGGCACAGGCACAGGCACAGGCACAGGCAAAGCCAAGGCTGAAAAGCCCGAGTTCCACCAACGGACGACACCGCCCGATCTTTCCAAGGCACTCGAAAACGGGGTCGCCGCCGTTCGGCGCAATCTACTCATCGTGCTGATGTTTTCCTGCGTCATCAATGTGCTTGTGCTGTCAATTCCGGTCTATCTGTTCCAGATCTCGGATCGGGTCCTGACCAGCCGCTCGCTGGACACGCTGGTCATGCTGACAGGCGTGATCGTCGGGGCGGTTCTGCTGCAGGCAGCCTTCGATGCCATCCGCCGCTTCATCCTCATGCGCACGGCGGTCGAACTCGCATCGCAACTGGGTTCACCCATCCTCGCAGCCGCCGCACGAGCTTCGCTCAACAGTAACGGCAAGGAGTATCAGATCCTGAACGACCTGCAGCAATTGCGGGGTTTTCTGGTGTCCGGCACCATGATGGCATTTCTGGATGGTCCCTTCGCGCCGCTTTTCCTGGTGGCGATCTACCTCATCCATCCGCACCTGGGGATGATTGTCGGTGGCACCTGTTTGATCCTGCTTGTGATCGCGGTGATCAACCAGAAGATCACGTCCCGGCATTTCAGTGATGCGAACCAGAACCAGAGCAAGGCGAACCTGCATCTGGACGCGATGTCCAGGAATTCGCAGATCATCAACGCCCTGGCCATGATCCCGGAAGCAGTGCACCTGTGGGGGCGCGATACGGCTGCGTCGCTGCGCGCGCAGGTCAGTGCGCAGGACAGAAACATTGTTTCGGCCTCCATCACCAAGGCTGTCCGGCTTCTGACGCAGGTGGCGATGCTCGGGTGGGGATCCTTCCTTGCCATCCAGGGTGAACTGACCGGGGGCATGGTGATTGCCGCCTCCATTATCGGCGGCCGGGCTCTGTCGCCCATCGAGGGCGCGATCGAGGGCTGGAACCAGTATCTGCTGTCGCGCAATTCCTATGGCCGGATCTCGACACTGCTGAAATCCTCGCCGCTCAATTCCGAACGTCTCGTTCTGCCCAAGCCGCAAGGCCGGCTTGATGTCGAACGCCTGCTTTACGTGCCCCAGGGGACCAAGCGGGTCGTGCTCAACAGCATCACCTTCTCGCTGAAAGCCGGGGACTCTCTTGCGATCATCGGCAACTCGGGAGCCGGCAAAACCACACTCGGCAAGATGCTGGTGGGGTCCATCCTGCCGACATCGGGCGCGGTGCGTCTGGACCTGATGGATCTGCGCAACTGGAACCAGCGGCAGCTGGGTGAGAACATCGGTTACCTGCCGCAGGACGTTCAGCTCTTCCCGGGCACGATCAAGCAGAACATCGGCCGTATGCGCGAAGATGCTTCGGACGAACAGATCTATGAAGCTGCCTGTCTGGCCGACGTGCACGCCATGATTTCTGAATTGGCCCACGGCTATGAAACGGTCGTTGCGGCCGACGGTGCACCGCTGTCAGGCGGTCAGAAGCAGCGTATCGCGCTTGCCAGGGCATTCTTCGGTAATCCACGTTTCGTCGTTCTGGACGAACCCAACTCAAATCTGGACACCAATGGCGACGAAGCACTTGCACGGGCAATGGCACATGCCAAGGCCGAAGGCATCACCGTCGTCGCGATCACGCAAAAGCCGTCCCTGCTGAAATGTGTCGACCGGATCCTCGTTCTGGCCGACGGCTCCATCAGCATGTTCGGTTTCCGCAACGAGGTGCTGGAACTCCTTGCCGACCGGAAGAAACAAAGAGCGGTTCAGCAACAAGGATAAGCGTTGGCAGCCGCCAGGGACGGCTCAAGCCAGGGGGAAAAGATGAGCAACGCTCTGACACATCACGAACCGATGGACTGGTATTCGGCAGTGCCGAGATCGATTTTCTGGCACACGCTGATCGGCGTTTTCATGCTGGTCTTCTTCATAGGAGGCTTTGCCGCCTGGTCCTTTACCGCGCCGTTGGCAGCCGCCGTGATTTCAAGCGGAACCTTTGTCGCAACCGGACAGAACAAGCAGATTCAGCACTACGAAGGCGGGATCGTGAAGGAGATCCTGGTGCAGGAAGGCGAGCGCGTTCAAAAAGGCGATCCGATTGTTCGTCTCGACGAAACCGTCGCATCCGCAAACGAGCGACAGCTGGGACTCAAGCTGGCGCGGCTGGAAGCGATCAACGCCCGTCTGCGCGCCGAATATCTCTGGCTGAAGGAGGTGGAATTCCCACAAACATTGCTGGACCTGAAGGACGATGAGGAAATTGCCACCATCATCGCCGGCCAGAAGCTGAGTTTCATCGGATCACAGGCCAAGCTGACGAGCGATATCAGGATTCTGGAGAGCACGATCGAATCCCTTCAGCACCGCCGCGACGGCTACCGTGAACAGCATGATGCCATGATCAGGCAGCTTGCGATCCTGCAGGAAGAACACACGGGCAAAAAACTTCTCTTCGAAAAAGGCCTTCTGCTGAAGCCGACCCTGAATGCACTGGAAAGAGCGATCGCAGAAGCGGAAGGGCAGATCGGGAGGCTGGCATCGTCCATGCAGGAGGCCAATGCCCAGGTGCTGCAGCACCAGGAACAGGTCAAGCAGACACGGGCTGCCTATAACGAGAAGGTGCTTGATGACCTGCAATCCATCGAGGCCGAGCTGGATGCGGCAAGAGAGCAGTCCCGCAAGGCGCGCAACGTTCTCGAGCGTGCCGTCATTCAGGCACCGGTTTCGGGCACCATCGTACGCATGCACTACCACACAGCCGGTGGGGTTATCGAAAGCGGCAAGACGATTGTCGAGATTCTGCCGTCCGACGCACCGCTGATCATCGAGGCACTGATTTCGCGAACCGATATCGACAGCGTCCATATCGGCCAGCAGGCCACTGTTCGCCTGTCCGCCCTCAATCAACGCACCACGCCGGTGCTGGAAGGCGAAGTGCAATATGTGTCCGCAGATGCAATCACCGACAACAGTACGGGCATCATGCGTGAGGTTTACGTCACTCGCATCGATATCTCGCCGGGCGAACTGACAAGGGTACTGAACTTCGTTCCGACCCCGGGCATGCCTGCGGAAATCATGATCCAGACGGCCGAGCGAACCTTCATGCAGTATCTGACCAAGCCGATCGTCGACAGCATGTCACGTGCCTTCCGGGAGGAGTAGGCAACTGGAGGCATTTTACGGTCGACGGCCGCTTTTCAGCGCAAGATTGCGCGGGATTGCATGCAGTGGCTGATCAACCCGGATTGTCTGATGTGGTCTTCAGGCAATGTCCGCCTTGGCCGGTTCGTTAGTCGCGGACCGGCCGCTTTTTTGGGAATGTTCCGGTTGGAGGGGGACAGCTGCAGTCATGTGACGTTGCGAAAAGAGGGGTTGTTTTCGCAAGGTAATCCGCCAATTATGAAAGCGGTGTTTCCGGGACTTGTACTAAGCCGGAAACAGGGTTTTCATGTGATTGCGCCAATGCGAAACCGGGTCGAACTGCTGTTGAAGACTTTTAAAATCAACGGATTGGCTGTCTGGTCTGTTGTGGTGTTTCTGGTGCTGGCAGGCCTGTCAGCTCACGCGGCGACGGACCCGTTCGCGGAACGGCGCATGGCGCTTGTGGTCGGCATTGCGGGCTATGAGAACGCTCCCGATCTGAGCAACACCACCAATGACGGCAAGCTGATTTCGGATACCTTGAACGAACTGAATTTCGAAGTGTCCGAGCATTTCAACATCGGGCTTGCGGAGTTCCGGGAACTTCTGGACCGTTTCGCCTTCGAGGCGGAAACGGCGGATGTGGCTCTCGTCTATTTTGCCGGCCACGGGATCGAAGTCGGCGGGCGCAATTTCCTGGTTCCCTCCGACGCCAAGGCCGGAAGCAGGCAGCAGGTTGCCGATACCTCGATTTCTCTCGATGACATTCTGGAAGCGGTCGACAAGGCCCGGCAGCTCAGGATCGTGATCCTGGATTCCTGCCGGAATGACCCGTTTGCCGATGTGGGCGGGCAGGAAACGCTCACCGTAAATCAGGGGGCTTACGGCCGCGGGCTGGCAGCACCTTCTCCCGAACGCGGGACGCTGGTGGCCTACGCCGCCGAAGCAGGAGCCGTTGCACTGGACGGGGCAGGTGAAAACAGTCCGTTTGCATCGGCACTGGCCCAGACCTTGAAGATCAGGGATCTGGAAATAGGCCTTGCCTTCCGGCAGGTGCGCGATTCCGTGCTGAAAGCCACCGCCAACGCGCAGGAGCCGCACACCTACGGCTCGCTGTCCGGCAAACCCTACTTCCTTGCGGGCGGCAGCCAGGAGGTCAACGTGCTTGCGGCGGCAGACCGTCTTAACGCCTGGGGGCGCCTTGAAGTCAGCCAGGAAGAGCAGTTGCAGGTGGCGGCAAGGGAGGGCGACAGCAGGGCGCTGAAAGGCCTTGCCTACATGCGCCTCAACCCGAGCGAGGACCGCTACGATCCCTCCCGCGCGGCAGCATTTCTGGAAACTGCATCGGAAGCAGGTGATCCTGAAGCCATGTTCGAACTTGCCCGCATGTATGAGCGCGGCATTGGCGTCGAACAGGATGTCGAAAAGGCATTGGAACTGTTTCGCAAGTCCGCAGACGAGGGCTTTGCGGATGCCATCAACGATCTCGGGTTCCTTTATTATCAGGGTGGCCTGGGGATTGCGCGTGATCCGAAAAAGGCAATCGAGCTGTTCGGAAAGGCTGCCGATCAGCGGCACCCGGAAGCAATGTTCAATTACGCAGCTCTGATCGATGACGGCGTGGTCGATGGCAAGGAACCGGACGATGCGGCAGAATATCTTTATCGCGCCTTGAGATCCGGCAACGAGGAAGTTTTGAGCCAGCTCTCGGAAAACCCGAAGATGTTCAAGGCCACGACACGGCGCTCCCTTCAACGGAAACTTTCAGAACGCTCTTTCTATACCGGGACCATCGACGGCCAGTTCGGCCCGCAGACCCAGAGAGGTCTGCGCAAAGCTTACGGGCTTTCCGAATAGGGGCCAGAGCGTTTTCCGGCTGAGATGGGTTTGCGCCTTCCAAAGCCATTATTGCACACTGCTGACGCTGGGTAATTTTTGACTTGTTCTTTTATTCCAAGGGGTTAAAATTGAAAAAGAACAATCAAAAGAAACATTTCGGGAAATATCAATCCCTGATTTCAAAGTAGACAGTGCAGACGTTTTTCTAAGTCATATTGCAGGTTTTTGCTGCTTTTCCGATAGCAGGTGTCGCGCCAATCGTGATTGCTGCCCGGTTCGATCAGTTGTCTCTGGTGATTTGTTCGATGTGTTTGAATAGTTGATTGGAGGAAGTCATGTTTGGAAACAGGTTTTGCGCAGGTGTGGCGGTTGCCGTGCTCGCCGGACAAGTCGTGACGGCTGCCAGTGTGCCTGCTTATGCGGTCGCCGTCCCGGGGGGGCAGTCGCTTGCGCCGGCAGATCCATTGGGTTCGGTTCTGGAGGAGCTACTGCTTGCCCAGTACAGCTCTTCCATGAGCAGCGAACCGTCTGCCCCTTCCTATGATGTCGATCGGCAGGAACGCGACCCGAAGCTGAGCGCATCTTATGGTCTCGATGAAAGGGTCACCCGCGGTGTCATCTGGATAATCCAGAACGGCAGCAACGAGTGCCGCAATTCCATCCGGCCCGAATACCGCTTCGACTGTTTGAGGAATGTTCTGGGGCGCGCCGCCTCGACAATTGAAAACCGGCCAAACTATCGCGACGCGGCGCGGGAATTGCGGAGCCTTTCCCGAAAGCTTGATGGCATTGTCTCAAAATACCAGGACCGGAGCGCTCCACGCGCGGCCGTGGGTCAGCGTACCTACCGGGCCGTTTCCTCGGCCAATCTCGAGCAGGCTCGCCGTGAAGCATCGGAAGCCATCGACGAAAGCGTCACCAAACTGCTGCGTTCGGCCGGAAACTCGGAAAAGCGCAAGACGCATTATTCCCAGATCGCAACCGCTGTCGGGTCCACCAAGCGTTTGCTTCGTTCGTAAGTATCATCGACCTAGCTGGCGGTCGCCTCAGTCCGCCGGCTGCTGATCCGGGATCTCCTCCGGAGTGATGACAGGCGTTTCACCGACATCGGGAGCAGGTTCGACAAGCTCGCGGTCTCCGACCGGGGCTGGCGTCAAAACACCGTCGCAGTCCGAGAGGCTGGCAGTTTCTTCGGTATCGGTGGGAACCCTGTCTTGCGACTTTGCGCCGGGTTCAACCTGGCAGTCGCCGCTCTTGTCGTCTGCAAGAGCGGTGCCGCACACAAGGGCCAGTGCGGTGGCAAGGGCTGCAATCGTCCGGACATTTTCGTGCGGGCGCATACTATCCTCCAATGGATGTCTCTCCATTGGAAACGCCCGAACCGTCATCGGGTTCAATTCGAGCGGATTGACCGGCTCCGCCCATGGGTGGAACCGGCAAGTTGCTTGTACGTACTCTTCAGTCGATCAGGCGATGGTCTGGCCGGTCTTTGCCCAATCCGCAAGGAACTGCTCCAGTCCCTTGTCGGTCAACGGGTGCTTGACCAGCGCCTTGATCGTTGCCGGCGGCACGGTTGCCACATCGGCGCCGATCAACGCGGCTTCCTTGACGTGATTGACCGTGCGGATCGAGGCGGCAAGAATTTCGGTCTCAAAGCCGTAATTGTCGTAGATCTGCCGGATCTCGCGGATCAGCTCCATTCCGTCCATGGCCATATCGTCCAGTCGGCCAATGAAAGGGGAAATGAAGGTTGCTCCGGCCTTGGCCGCCAGCAGCGCCTGATTGGCGGAAAAGCACAAGGTGACGTTGGTCTTGAACCCTTCGGCAGTCAGTGCACGGCAGGCTCTGAGACCATCCAGCGTCAGCGGCAGCTTGATGCAGATGTTGGGGGCGATCCTTGCAAGGGTCTTGCCTTCCCGCACCATTGCCTCGAATTCGGTCGCCGTCACTTCGGCCGAAACAGGACCTTCGACAATGGAGCAGATCTCGCGGGTCACTTCGGTGATGTCCCGGCCGGACTTGAGGATCGAGGACGGGTTGGTGGTAACACCATCGATAAGGCCGAGTTCTGTGAGGTCGCGGATGTCGCTGACATCCGCCGTGTCGACAAAAAACTTCATGTCTCTCTTTCCGTTTGGAATGGCGGGCAGCGTTATCCGCGGATCTTGCGGGCGGCCTGCTGGAGCAGCTCGAAAGCTTCGTACCGCTTGTTGTGGTAGGATGTGGCCTCAGCGCCGCCGGGTGCATAGGTTTCGCCGGCTGCCGACATGGCGGCCATGGCGGCCGGAATGTCTTTTTGCAGGCCACCAGCGACAGCGCCGAGCATGGCCGAGCCGAGAAGGACCGGTTCCGCGGTTTTGGGAGCGGCGATCACGAGGCCCGTGGCATCCGCCAGAAGCTGGCGCACCAAAGGGCTCTGGCCTGCACCGCCGCTGACGACGATGGTGTCCGTCCGGATGCCCTTTGCGGACTGCGCCTCGACAATCTGTCTGAGGCCGTATCCGAGACCGCAGATGCCCGCGACATAGAGCCTGACGAGAGCGGCGACGGATGTGTCCATATCGAGGCCCGCAATGACGGCCTTGGCTTCCGGATCGGCAAACGGCGCACGGTTGCCGAGAAATTCAGGCACCACATGCAGACCGTCTGCCAGCCTTGAAATGTCTGTCCCCTCCGGTGCAAGCCGCTCGGCTTCCGCAGCAAGCCACTGGTTGAGGCCTAGGCCTGCTTCCTTTGCCTGCTTGAGGGCGTCAGTGGAGGCCGGGTGGAAGCGGACCAGATGGTCGATGGCGGCACCTGCCGCCGACTGGCCTGCCTCGTTCAGCCAGAGGCCTGGAACCATCGCGGAGAAATAAGGTCCCCAGACGCCTGGCACGAAGGCCGGTTCTGTTGTCGAGGTCATGGTGCAGGCGGAGGTGCCGAAGACATAGGCCATCCGGCTTGTCGCGGATCCCGCCTCAGTCTGGTCCTGCCACCCGACCGTGCCGACACCGCCCGCATGTGCATCGATCAGCCCGGCAGCAACGGGTGTCCCTTCATGCAGACCCAGGTCTGCGGCCGCTTCTGCCGTCAGCCCGCTGCCCAGAGCCGTTCCCGCATCGACAACGGTGGTGCCGATGCGGTCAAAATCATTCGCGCAGAGTTCGGCAAGACCGATGGACTGGAAATAGTCGGCGTCCCAGCGGCGCTCATGACCAAGGTAGGTCCATTTGCAGGTAACCGTGCAGATGGACCGTGCAAGGCTGCCGGTTGCCCGCCATGTCAGGAAATCGGTCAGGTCGAAAAAATGCTCGGCTTTGCCGAAGATCTCTGGCCGGTTCTCTTTCAGCCAGAGCAGCTTCGGAGTTTCCATTTCCGGTGAAATCTGGCTGCCGACATAGCGCAGCACGTCGTGGCCACCGGCGTTGATGCGTTCGGCCTGGTCAAGAGCGCGGTGATCCATCCAGACGATTATGTTGCGCTCCGGGTGGTCCGTATCGCCCACCGGCAGCGGGCTGCCTTGCGGGCCGATGACCACCAGCGAACAGGTGGCGTCCATGCCGATCCCGGCCACATCGCCCGGATCGATCCCGGCCGTGCCAACCGCTTCGCGTACGGTGGCGGCCACGGCTTGCCAGATGTCGTTGGAAGACTGTTCGTAAAGGTTTGGCCCCCGGTTGAAGAGGGCGATGTCACGTTTTGCCGATGCAACCAGATTGCCGGACTGGTCGAACAGACCAGCCCTGGCACTGCCTGTGCCGACATCAATACCAATCAGAAATTTGCTCATGCCTCAAAGGTCCACACTTTGCGGCAGAATGACAAGGTCCCTGATGGTGACGCCGCGCGGGCGGCTAAGCATGAACAGCACGGCATCAGCGACTTCCCGGGGCTGCATCAGGCTGCCGTTGGCAAGGGCTTCGTCCATCTTTGCCTTGGGCCAGTCATCGAGAAGGGCTGTAACCACAGGTCCCGGCGCGACCGCTCCAACGCGCACCCCGTGTTCGGCGACCTGGCGCCGTACCGTGTGAACGAAGGCCTGCACGGCAAATTTCGAGGCGGTATAGATCGGCTCCCAGACGACCGGCACAAGGCCGGCGATGGAACTGGTGACGATGATGTCGCCGGTCTTGCGCTCCACCATATGTGGCAACACGGCGCGAATGGAGCGAAAGGCGGCATTGATGTTGAGATTGAGCACCTTGTCCCACTGGTCCGGGTCGCCGTCGATGACGCTGCCGCCGACATAGGCTCCCGCGTTGGCGTGGAAGATGTCGAGGTGTCCGGTCTTATCCACGATCCGGTCCAGCATGCCATCGACAGCGGGCCCGTCCATGAGGTCGACCACCAGTGGAATGGCGTCCGGCCCGAGTTCCTGGCAGATCGCGTTCAGTCTGTCTTCGGCACGGTCGATCAGGACCACCCGGCAGCCGGCTGCAAGCAGGCTCCTGGCGCATTCCAGGCCGATCCCGGACGCGGCACCTGTAATGGCCGCGACCTTGCCTTTGAGTTCATCGGTCATGTTCGAAATCCTTGAATTGAAATCCGGTCAGGCGCGGCCGTGAGAGACGCGGCTCTGGCGGGCGAGACTGTCGACGATGACGGCAATGGCGAGCACGCAGCCGGTGATCATGTAGCGGAGCGAGGACGACATGTTCAAAAGCGTCAGCCCGTTGGAGATCGACTGGATGACGATGATGCCAAGCAGCGCCGACCATGCCGACCCGCGTCCGCCGAACAGGCTGGTTCCACCGATAACGGCGGCTGCGATAGCGTTGAGGTTGACGTCACCGGTGCCTGCCTGCTGGCTGGCGGAGGCAAGCCGCGCGGAAGACAGAACACCGCCGAGGGCCGCCAGCAGCGAGCACAGTGCAAAGGACGTGAGGTAGGTGAAGGTGACATTGATGCCGGCTCTGCGCGCAGCCTCCGCGTTGCCGCCGACTGCCTTCACGGACCGCCCCCACTGAGTGCGTGTGAAGACATAGTTCATGACAACGACAAGCAGGGCGAAGAGGCCGAACATCCAGGGCACGCCGCGACCGAGGTTCAGATAGAAGACGGCGGCTTCGAAGGCGATGGTGGTGAACAACGCCTTGAACACAAGCCCGCCAACAGAGCCAACGGAGAGATTGGCTGCCTGGCGCTGGCGCCGGTTACGAATTCCCATCACGAGAATGGCGACGCCAGGCAACAGTGCGACTGCGTGAGAGGCCCAGGCCGGCATCATCAGAAGCTGGCCGAAGTTCACCATCCAGGAGCCGTAGGGCAGGTTGATGGATCCGGTGGAGCCGAGCATGTAGAGCTGCAGGCCGAGAAGCGCCAGCAGACCGGCGAGTGTCGAGACGAAGCTGGGCATGCCAAGCTGAGTGCGCAGCAGTGCATACACCGAGCCGATGACCGCGCCGGTGCTGAGCGCCGCCAGGATCGCCAGTGGCAGGGGAACACCCTGATTGACCCAGAGCACGCCGATCAGGGCCGAGCCGACACCGCTCATGGAGCCGACCGAAAGGTCGATCTCGCCGAGCATCAGCACGCAGACGATGCCGAGCGCGATGACGCCGACTGTCGAGCAGTCGAACAAGAGATTCACAAGGTTGTTCGGCGTAACGAACAGCGGATTGAGAATGGTGAAGACCGTCCAGATGACGATGAGGCCGACAATGACGGGCAGGGAGCCGAGGTCACCTGCCTTCACACGATCGATGAAGGCGCTGATGACGTCGGTCAGGCTGTTGGCATGCTTGACGCGCGTATCGCTGCGGTCGAGCAGCCGGGGTTCGGGAGCGGAGCCGTTCATGGTGGTTTCCTTGTTTATGCCGTGGCGCCTGCGGCCGCCCGTTTGCTGGCGCGGCGGGTGACGGCATTGTCGGTTGCGCCGGTAATGGCTCCGACCAGTTCCTCGTTGGACGATTGCGGCGAGAACACACCGTTGTTGCGGCCAAGCCGCAGCACCACGATGCGGTCTGCGACCGCGCGCACGTCTTCCATGTTGTGGGAAATCATGATGACGCCGAGGCCCTTGTCGCGGACCCGCTCCACCAGGTTGAGCACTTCCGCCGTCTGGGCAACGCCAAGGGCGGCGGTGGGTTCGTCCAGCATGATGATCTTCGGGTTGAGCAGCAGGGACCGGGCAATGGCGACGGTCTGGCGCTGGCCGCCGGACAGCGAGGCGATCGGTTCGCGCACGCTTGGAATGCGGGCCGCCAGTTCGTTGAGCAGCTCCCAGGAGCGGACTTCCATGGCCACTTCATCCAGATGCCAGGGACTGCGTTCCTGGCCCAGGAAGATGTTGGCAACGACGTCGAGGTTCTCGCACAGGGCGAGGTCCTGGAACACGGTTGCGATGCCAAGGTGCAGGGCGTCGCTCGGCCCGTGCATCGTCACCGGCTTGCCTTCGAAGTGAATGGTGCCGGAAGTCGGCGCGTGAACGCCGGAGAGCACCTTGATGAGGGTCGATTTTCCGGCGCCGTTGTCACCGACAAGGGCAACGACTTCACCTGGATGGACGTCCAGCTCGATATCGGTCAATGCCGACACCGCGCCGAAGTTCTTCGAAATGCCCTTGAGGCTCAGGATCGGCTGCCGATCCGTGGCGGAGTGGGGAGAAGTGGCGGTCATCTTGTCCGGCTCATGGTTTTCTGGGTCCTCTGGATGGCCGCCCGGCCTTCCGGGTGTCGACCCCTGGGGTCGGGCGGCCTGCTTGGGAGGAGGAGTTATTGGATGCCGAGTTCCTTGCAGCCTTCGGCATAGCGGCCCGTGCACAGTTCCTCAGCCGTCTGGATGCCCATATCGATGATCTCTTCCTTCAGGTTCTCGCGCGTGACCACGGCCGGAACGAACAGCTCGGAAGGTGTTTCGTAGAGCGTTGTCTTGGCTTCCGGCGTTTCCCCGTTCAGGAACTGCACGGCAACCTTGGCAGCCGCCGCGGCAACGATTTCAGAAGGCTTGGAGATCGTGTTGTACTGGTCGCCGGCGATGATCAGCTGCAGGGCCGCGATGGTGGCATCGTTGCCGGTTACAGGCGGAAGCGGGTCGACGCCGGCAGCCTTCAGGGCGGCAATGGCGCCGCCGCCGGTGCCGTCATTGGCCGCTACGATGCCGACGATCTGATCGCCGAAGCGGGTGATCTGGCCGCTAGCCCATTCCTGGGCTTTGGGCGGTGCCCAGTCCGGCGTGTCGAATTCGGCCAGGGTCTTGTACTTGCCGGTGGCGATACCTGCATGAATACCGTCCTTGATCAGGCCGGCAGCGGCATCGGTGGGCGAGCCGTTGATCTGCAGCAGGCCGCCTGCCTCCGGTGAGATGCCCTGTTCTTCCAGATGGCGCACCAGGGACTCGGCGATTGCCTTGCCGATGCCTTCATTGTCGAAGGAGACATAGTAGTCGGCGGTCTTGTCCGGGATCGGGCGATCGTAGGCGATCACTTTCACGCCCTGACTCTGGGCAAGGGCGACGAGCGAGGCGGCCGCGCTGGAATCCACCGGATCAAGCACAATCACCTTGGCGCCTTGTGTCAGAACGGAGTTGAACTGCTGCTGCTGGCGCGCCACGTCTGCATCCGCGTTCTGGTAGATGACGGTGCAATCCGGGCAAAGCTTCTCCATTTCCGCCTTGAAGCCCGGGAAATCATGTTCCTCGTAGCGGGTCGATGCCTGGTCTGGCATCAGGAATGCGACGGTGCCGGATGCAGCCTGGACAGCGGTTCCCTGCAGCAGGGCGGCGGCAACGATGGCCGCGCCGGCAAGTTTCTTGTTCATCGGGTTCATTTCAGTTTCCTCCATCAATAAAACGGTCCGTCGGCCCCGTCCTCGGGTGCGCTCAAGACCGGTTGGTTTCCTGAAAGACCACTGCTAATCTTGGCCGAGCATGATCGAGTCCGCGCAGAAACCCTGACGCTTTAGCCGGTGCAACGGCACGGGGCGTCTTTACGGGTTCCGGCGGATGAGAGGATCTACCTGCCGCTTCGGTTAGTGGGTATTTCAGGACGATCTTGCCGACGCGCGGGGTTGCTCACCGCACTCCGCGCGTTTCTCGTCCGGATCAACGGGACTGATAGCGTTTGAGTGTCCGTTGATCCTGAAGTCCGATTTTCCTCCTCTTCCTCCCATGTGTCCGTGCGGTCTTTGCCGCCTGTCTGCCATCGTGCCCTGTCGTGGCGGATGGCATCAGTGGATCTTCTTTTCCTGCCCTTCCGCCGAGGCGCTGTCCCTCGGTGCCGGGGTGTGTGTTTGCGAATGCATGTCTTCGCCTGCTTCGAGATCGCGCACCGAGGCACGGACGATCAGGCTCGCGTTCAGCACCGCCGGGGTAGCGGGTGCCTTGCTGTCACCCTCGATCCGCTGCAGCAGCCGGCGCCAGGCGGTTTCCGCGATCTTGTCGACAGGCTGTCGGATGGCCGTCAGTCCGGTGTTGCGGGCGGACATCCAGGCATAGTCGTCAAACGCGACGACAGACGCGCGGCTCGGGATGTCGATCCGGTGTTCGGCGAGGGCTGACAACACGCTGAGTGTCGTGACGTTGGTAAGCGCGATGATTGCTTCCGGCAGGGGATTGCGTTCCATCCAGTCCAGGAGCGTCCTGGTGCCTGCGGTGATATCGGAACCCAGATTGAGAATGGTCGGCCGTTTGCCGGTTTGCGCCTCGATGATGGCGGCAGCCCCTTCCGTTCTTTCCAGGATCGGAGGGTGATCCAGGTCGGAAACGCCGATTGCAATGTTCTGGTGGCCACGCTCCAGCAGATGCCTTGCGGCAATCTCGCCTGCCTCGCGGTTGTCGATGGTCACCGTATCGGCAATTGCCCCTTCTGCAGCAACACGGTCAACCAGAACCATCGGCAAGGTGGATCTTGCTTCCTTCAGTTCCGGCGGCATGGTGCTTGAGCAGGGCACGGCAATCAGCCCTTCCGGCCGCCATGCGAGCAACGCCTTCAGACGTGAGGATTCCACCGCGCGGTCGTTATGGGAGCTGGCGACGATCACGTCGTAACCTTCCGCTGATGCGGCGGTTTCCAGTCTGGAGACGATGGTGGCAAAAAAGGTGTCGGTGAGGTCGGGGACAATTACCGCGATGATACGGGTTCGGCCCGAGCGCAGCTGGGAAGCAGCCCGGTCAAGCTGGTAACCGAGTTCGCGCGCAGCCTTGTGCACGCTCTCCTTCAGCTCGTCGTTGACCGGTTTGCGTCCGGAAAAGACGTTCGATACCGTCGCGATCGACACGCCCGCAAGAGCAGCGACTTCCTTGATGGACGGTTTTTTCCGGGACATCTGCCAGCGCCTCCCAACACTGTTAAACGTTTTACAGTTAAACGTTTAACAGTGCGGTTTGAGGTTGGCAAGCGGAAAAATGGGAAAGGTAGGCTCAGCGCGTTTCGGAAAGGCGTTGCATCCCCCCTCTGCGCGCCCTGGGAGGCATGGGCGCGGAGGGGGGCTTGGCAAAAGGCGAAAGCGCGGTGTTAGCGCTTCCAACCCTCGGTTTTCATCAGGACCGCGGCTTCCGGGGTCTGGAGGAAGTCCAGAAAAGCCTTGGCTTGCGGGTCGGCGTCGGGGGAAAGCACGACGTTGACATCGCGCCAGATGCGACGGTTTTCGTCCAGTTCGACAAGGGACAGAACGTCCGGGTTGTTGATAGGCCAGTTCGGCCAGGTGATCCAGGCATCGGCCTCAAGGTCCTTGAAGGCCCGGAAACTGGCACCAGAGCCTTTTTCAAACGCGACGATGTTCGATCTGAACGCCGACACGTCACCGAGATTTCCGGTCCTTCCGGCGATGTCTTCCCAGACACCTGTGCCGGATGTGTTGGCGACACCGGCACCCTCGGTCACGACGATCTTGATCCCGTCCTTGAGCAGGTCTTCAAAGCCCTCGATCTTTTTCGGATTGTCTGCGCGCACGGCGATGATGGCGGGCCGGATGTAGATCGGCTGAACCTGGGAAGAGTCAAAATTGCCATAGGTTTCCAGAAACGCCGTCATCGATTGTTCGGACGTGCCCCAGAGGATATCGGCATCCGCCTGGGCTTTCGCGGACCAGGTGGTTTCCGGGCCGGCCGTGATTTCGACCTTGTTACCGGTTTTTTCTTCAAAGGCCTTTGCAACTTTCTGGAACGCCGTGTGCGGGCCACCCGCACCATAAAGTCTGACAACTCCGTCGGCGGGGCGGTGTTTGATGGATGGATCGGCGAGTGTGCTTTCCTGGGCGAGTGCAGGGCCGGCGCAAACCAGCAGCGCGAGCGCACAAAGGGAAGTTTTCATATCGGAATTCCTGAATTCTGTTGGCTTGTGACGCATGCGCGCCGAAGGCGGCCTTGCGCTGCCCCCGCACCTGACTACGCCAGCCGGCTGCCTGGTCTTCCCAAGAGCGGGGTCACGAAAGCGCGAGGTCTCTTTCAGAATGATCTGGCGACTTTCAGTTCGATTGTTGCGCCGGGTCGAGCTGGGTCTGGATCAGGTGGGCAAGGTTCAAAAGCTGTGAGCGCGGCATGTCGCCGGTCACCGCGTAGGTGAACCCGGTGTCGCTCCAGAAGAACGCCTGTTCCGTGCCGGATTCCGCGAACTGGAATTTCGGTTCACCGTCGACCCCGCGGCGCAGGTAGACGGTCACCCGGTTGCCGTCCGCATCGTCATACATGAGCTGTGCTGCCGGATCCGCCCCGCTGGGCAGCAGGCGTCCACCCATCAGCGTCAGTCCGGCAACCCGCAGATCAGGAATGCGGAACGGATGGTTCAGCCGATTGCCGAGCCAGGTTGCCAGATGACGCTGGTCGCTGGCTGCCACCTCGACCGGATGAGCAACCTCAACGGTGAATGTTCGGTGAGCCGTCAGGGCATCGGTCAGGAAGGGCTGATACGCTGGCAGGCTTGCATCCGGTTTCAGGGACCAGCCGGCAAAGACGCCGACCAGCAGGGCCGCAGCGATGGAGGCGGCCATGCCAGCGCGCGGCAACCATCTGCCCCCTGAAGGCGCGGTCAGGCCGGGAGGTTCTGCAGTGACGCGGGAATAGGCTGTCTTCAGGTTTGCCGAGATCCGGCGGTCCGCCTCAACCCGGGCGGCAGCTTCCGGATTGTCCCTGAGATAGGTTTCGACCTCGCGTCTGCGGTCCGCAGGCAGCTCGTCGTCGACGTATCGAACGAGGTCTTCCTCCCGGATGGGAGGCTCCGTCTGGGAATTCATGTCACGCTCCTTAGATGGGGACGCTCGGAGGCGCGGGGGTCTTCTCTCAGTCTGGCACGGGCGCGGCTGATGCGCGACATGATGGTTCCTTCGGCAACGTTCAGGATTGCGGCGGCTTCTGCATAGGTAAAGCCTTCCACGCCGACCAGGAACAGTGCTTCGCGCTGGTCTTCTGGCAAGGCCAGCATGCGGTTCAGCAGATGCTTGAGCTCGGCGCTGTCCTGCTGCGAGGCGGGCGCCTGAAGCTGGTTTTCCAGATCGTCCAGGTCGATATGGTTCGAATGGCGCCGCAAGCGCCGCCAGCGGCTGACGTGAAGATTGCGCATCATACGGAAGAGCCACGGCCGCAGCGGTACAGACGACCGGCGAAGGCTCCATTTGCGCAAGGCCCGTTCCAGGCAGTCCTGCACAAGGTCTTCCGCTTCCGCCTGGTCGCAGGTCAGCGTTACCGCGTAGCGATGCAGCGCCGTCGTCTCCCTGAGCAGGTTTTGGGTATTGTCGGGCAAGGGCTTTTCCTCGTGGACACTACTGACACCAACGCCTGTTCTGCGCGAATTATTCCGTCGCCGGCAAAAAAGAAATTTCGGCTCCTTCGGGAAGGAAAACACCGCCACCTGCGTGGACAGCACCGGATGCGGCCGATCGCATCTGGAACAGTGAACGAATGGAGATCTGAAATGAAGCCGATCAGTCAATTTGCCGCTACTGCCTTCGCAGGTACGGTTCTGTTTGCATCCGCAGCCCTGGCAGGGCCGGGTGAAGACCTGGCACGTACCCATTTCAACAACATCGCAACCGGCAAGGTCGATGCCCTCAAGGCGTCCTATTCCGACAAGGCCGTGCTGGAATGGGTCGGTGGCCCGCTGGATGGTGTCTATACCGGTGCTGCAGACATAGGCACGGTCTGGACCAAGTTCACAGGGGCGCAGGGCAAGCTGAAGGTCGATGTCTCGAATGTTCAGGAAAACGCCAATCCTGCTGGCGTGACGGTGACCGCCAATGTGCGCTTTTCCGGCAAGAACACGATCCCGGTTCGCTACGTCCTGACCTATCGGAGCGGCAAGCTGGCAAGCGAAGTCTGGCAGATCGACCCCAAGCTCGCGAAGTAAGCCGGCATTTCCCCGCCTGCTGTTCCCGCTTGCATGGCAGGGGAAACCGGCGCGCAAGCATCCTGCGTTTGCAAGAACGCAGGATGTCTTTTTGCGCAGGGCAAGGCCAAGGTTCTGCAAAATCTGGCCTAGGTGCGATCACTCCTCTCACCACGGTGACAGGAGGCCTGTGGTTGATAGGCGTTCTCTTGTTTTGGAAGATCGAAAGGACGCCCGATGAACAGAACACCCGTCAATCCCTGGCCCTGGTCGCTCAGGCTCGGCTACAATCAGGCCGAAATTGTTGAAGGCATGGGCCGGCAGCTGATCTGCGCCGGACAGACCGCTGTCGACGGGGAAGGAAATCCTCAGCATGCCGCGGATATGCGCGGTCAGATCGAGCTTTCGCTGAACAACCTGGAAGCCGTACTGGCCGAAGCGCGGATGACCCTGGCCAATGTCATTCAGGTCAAGGTCTACACAACGGATGTGGACGAGGCCCTGAAGAACTTCGACGTCCTGGGAGCGCGGTTCGGCCGTCTTGACGCTGCGCCGCCAATGACACTACTTGGCGTGAGCCGGCTTGCGCTTCCTCCTCTCATGTTCGAGATCGAAGCGACCGCTGCCGACTGAGACCCGACACCTGAAAGCAGCTTCGAAGCGGCTGCATCCGGTTTTCTGGAGCGTGAGGAAACGGAATGCGACGCGCGGAAAGACTGTTTCGGATCATCAACGAGATGCGGACCCGCGACGTTATCCGGGGCGCAGAACTTGCCGAACGGTTCGAAGTCAGCCTCAGCACGATTTACCGGGATATCGCCCACCTTCAGGCGTCCGGTCTTCCCATCGAAGGGGAGGCCGGCATCGGCTATCTGCTGCGTCCGGGCTTCGATCTGCCCAACATGACGTTTACCCATGATCAGGTCGATGCGCTGGCGATCGGCCTTTCCTTTGTGGAGCGCACGGGCGACCAGGCGCTGGCATCGGCGGCACATGAAGTGCGTGCCATGATCCAGGCCGGCATGCCGGATCCCGATAAACGCAAGCTGGCCGACGCGCCGTATTTCAGCCTGCAGATCAAGAACAGCGCCCCACCGACCGTCAGTCTGATCCGCGAGGCCATCCGGATGCAGCTCGTTGTCGACATCTGTTACGAGGATGCCGATGGAAAACCCACGGAGCGCAGCGTCCGCCCGCTTGTCATCTGGAACATGACAGACGGGTGGATGTTCAGTGCGTGGTGCGAAATGCGGCAGGCTTTCCGCACCTTCCGTTTCGACCGTGTCGTAAAACTGAGTGTCACAAGCACGGTTTTCGAGGACGACGAGACAAGAGGACTGCGTGCTTTCCTGGCAACCGAGCCTTGCGAGGAAGAGGGATAGCCGGAGCTCCGTACCGGTCCAGCGACCACCGGCCACTGGACCTGCCTTTTCAGGTTCAGGCTGCCAGGCTGGTCATCTCTTCCTCTGCCCAGGAACCGTCCGGCTGGTAGCGCGCGGCCATACGTCCGTTCCGAAGCGTGAACAGATGCAGCCAGCCATTTTCGAAAAGGTTCCGAACATCCGGGTGCGCATCCAGAATGGCAGTTATTGCCTCGTCGGGGGCTTCGATCAGAACCGACAACCGGAGAGGGGTGTGCATTCCTTTCTCGCCATCATGCAGTGCCTGTGCAGGTAGGCCGGGCCGCAGGCGCCCACCGTTGCCTTCCACAACGCCAATGCCGCCAACCACGTTGTGGATGAGTTTGTTGCCGCCACCGAAGACATCCGGCGCGACTGAAGAGCCATAGTATTGCAGGCTGATCCAGCTCGCCACGACCACCGGGGCGGTGAGGATGAGTTCAAGCGTCTTGAAGTCCTTGTCCGTTTGCCAGTCGTAGCTGTGAAGGAAGGCGCGGCCTTCCAGATTGGCCTTCGATGTCAGATGTCTGGGGGCAGCGATGAACGCGGCACAGTCTGCAAGTCCCCACTCCGGCCTGATTTCGGCCCAGTTGAATGCTCTGGCAGCAATGGAGGCAGCATTCGTGACTGGCAAGCGCAAGGCGCGCTCGGCCCGTGCCTCGACTCCCGCCCGTTTCAACCATTTTTTCAGAAGGTCGAATTCATCCACCGGGCCGGATTGGTCCTTGTCGAACAGGGTGATCTCGTCCGTTGTCGTGTCGTGGAGCGCCGCGACGAACCGGGTGTCGTCAGGAAGGTCGATACCATGGGCGGCAAGTCCGGCGCGGGTTTCGGCATCGTTCAGCAAGCTTGCAAGCAACCGCGCTGAAACTTCACCTGAATGACCACCGCACGCGCCGCAATGATAAGCGCTTTCATGCGGATTGTTTTTCACATTGGCTCCGTGGCCAACAAGCAGAACCACCTGCGCATGATCGTTCGTGAGGCTCATGGCCTTCAGGACCGCAGCGGCAGTCGCTGATTTCGTCTCGGCATCAAGCGCCGGGTCGAGCCTGGGGGCGGCACTCGTTGAGACCTTCCTTGTGGGGCGGCCGAGAGAATCCTTCACCAGCTTGGTGACATACAGTGGGCCGGCAGCTTCCACATAGGCGAAGGACGAGACAGCGGCCTGGCGGAACCTGTCCAGTGCCCGTATGGCCCGCGCACCAATGCGTGCCGTCTTTTCCTCATTGGAAGAACCGTGGCAAGTTGAGGTCATGGACGGTTTCAGCAAGACCGGCAGGTGATTTTCTTCAACATCGGAGCCGTGGTCCCTGTGAGCAGCAGGAAGACCGAAGAAACCCGCAAACCCGAGTGTTTCGATCGATGGGCTCTGGTTTTCCAGCGCCCGCCGGAAGACTTCCGAGCGCACGTCGATGCAGAACGCCGCCTGAAGGGCAGGGCGCTCCCCGGTGTTCTTTGTCTGCGCCTTCAACTGTTGGCCGAGAGACCGCTGGTATGCCCGCTCTGCCGCGTCCTGCAATATGGCATCGATAACCTGGCCCCGATCCGGAACAAGAGGTGCAGCGTGAAGCTGAAGCGTGGCCTGCCATTGGTCGGCGACAGCCGGGAAGCGGTTGAAAAGCGCCTCTTCCCAGATCAACCGGACGGCCAGCAGGTCGCCGAGCGTGCCGTCCGTGGTGCCGTCCTGTTCTGCCTGCCACAGCAGCCAGCGTGCATGCTGCGCCCAGCCTCCCAGGTCCATCAGCAGCCGGTGAAACAGGGTTTCGGCAGCCGGAACGCTGATGCCCAGCCGGTCGGTTACCCGCAGGATTGCCTGTTCGGAAGTGTCCGGAGACGTGGTTACATGGGAGCAGAACCCCGTCAGTCCGGCAATTTCGGGTGTCAGGTCACGGCTCGCCCAGGACCGCCAGGCAGCATAAGCGCCCTCACCTGGGGCTGGAGACCAAAGCGCCTGGCCGCGGTCGAAGTAACCGGCGGCCCACAGACCAACGGTTTTTTCGATAACCGACGGCCAGTCGATGCCGGATACAGAAGCTGCGAGTTCGGCAATGGTTGGTACGGCTGTCGGTGCCGGTCCATCCATTTGGGCGAATGCCTTGAGCTGCGCGACATCCGCCGGCTTGTTGCCGGCGTTGCTTGCCTCAAGGGCGGCCGTCAGGTCTTCATCCAAGATGCGGCCACAGGCGATCTCGGCGCCGTAGCTGCTTCTGGGCCGGGTCAGGCTGATGCCGCTCGTTCTGGCAAGGCGCGTGGATGCTTCCGCGAGGCCTTCTCCAACCTGGCCGAGGAAGGGATTGACGGCAACGGTTGCATCCAGCGGAAAGGCGGGCGGGATGGCCCTTATGGCTGACGTGCCTGCTTCGAGGATGCCCGAAACCCGGAGCGAGCTGAATTGGGTGTGCTTGATAAACATCTGAAGTGCCTCGTCTTACTTGGAGTTTGCAACCCGGTATCCGCCGATGAAGCGGTCGAGGAGGGCGTTGAGGTAAAGGCCGTTGGCGATGTGAACGCGCAAGCCGGCGGTCGACGGATGGTGTGACCAGAGCGGGAAAAGCGTCTGCGCAACGGCAACGATGCCGAAGGAAAGCACCGCCAGGACGATCAGTGCCCATTCGAGGGGGCCGGCGACAGGTGCCTGCGGCAGAGCTTCGCCCCACAGAAGGTTGGCAACCTGCTGGAAGCCGAAATAGGCAAAGGCAACGATGACTGCGGCCAGCGAGGTGCGATACGTCAGTTCAGCGGGGGCCGCATCTGCAAGGCCTTGCGCCACCAGATAGGCCACACCGAAGATGAGCATTGCTCCGATGGCAAGCGCCTGAGGGGTTTTCGGGCCTGCGATCATCGAGAAGGCGAAGGAGACTATCGCGTAAAGAAACAAGGCGATCGCGAAGGACCGGAGCACGTTGGCAACGCTGGGGATTGCGATCGGACCGGGGCGCCGCAGCTTGGCAACGGCCAGAACCGCTCCACCCGAGGACAGGAAGGCATGGGCCTTGTAGAGGGAGTGCGCGACCACATGGAGCAGCGCGAGTGGCCAAAGACCGAGGCCACACTGCAGCAGCATGAAACCCATCTGGGAAATCGTTGACCAGGCAAGGGCTGTCTTCACCGCGCTTTGGGTCAGCATGACCACTGCCCCGAAGAGAGCGGTCAGGCCACCGAGAGCCACGAGCGTGCCCATGGCGCCAGGACTGGCCTGAACCAGATCTGCGGTCCTGATCAGAAGAAACCCGCCGGCGTTGATGATGCCTGCATGAAGCAGGGCGGAAACCGGGGTCGGCGCCTCCATGACTTCCGTCAGCCAGCCGTGCAGGGGGAAGGCGGCCGTTTTCAGCACGGCTGCCAGCACCAGGAACACCACAGCCAGATGTTCTACGAAGGAGAGATCAGGCCCGACCGTTTCAGAAAGCTGTCCAAGCTGTGCGGTGCCGGCGCTTGCCATGAACAGCCCGGCGGCCAGCAGCAGCGAGATGTCACCTGCATGCCAGACAAGCGCGAATTTTGTGGCGGCCCGTTGGGCGGCGGCGCGCTGCGGGTAAAACAGCAATAGCCTGCGCAGGCAGAGGCCGATCCCGGCAAAGCCGAGGACAAGCAGGAACAGGCTGCCCGACTGGACGACCACCAGTACGGCCGCAAGTGCCGTGAGCATCAAGCCGTGGAAGGCCCCTTCTCTCGCTTCACCGTCGAGGTAGGTCCGGGAGTAACGCATCACCACCCAGCCGATGAAGGCGACCAAAAGGGTCATCGTCACGCTGATGGGGTCGAGCCGCGCAACAAGCGTAAACGGACCTTCGAACAAGGTTGCTTCCGTTGCTCCCAAGACCAGAAGCTGCACCAGACCGGCAAGGGCAAGCACAAGGGCGATAAATGCACTTGCTTCCGAAGCCTTGGGATAGAGCCCTGGGCGGCGGCCCGGACACATTGTTGAAACGGCCGCTGAAGCCAGCAACAGCACCGGCGCAAGAAGGGGCAGGGGGAACAGGTACGGCATGGGAACCTCACGAACGCTGAAAGACGCCGTGGATATACCGTCTCGTTTTCTTGCAAAAAATTACATATTATAATCAAAATCGTTCTATAATTTGGAAGTGTTTTCGTGCTGAACCTTCATCATCTGCGGCTTTTCCGGGCAGTTGCGCGGGATGGAACACTGACGGGGGCTGCCAGGGTGCTGAACCTGTCGCAGTCGGCGCTATCCTCGCAGATCAAGACGCTGGAAGCCTCCCTTGGACACGATCTGTTTGAACGACGCGGACGTGGTCTGGTGCTGACGGAGGCCGGGCGGATCGCCCTTGATCACGCGGAAGCGATCTTTCGGACCGCCGAGGACCTGACAGCGACCCTGCGCAACACGGGCACCGAGCGCAAGGCATTGCGGGTGGGGGCACTTGCAACGCTTTCGCGAAATTTCCAGATCGGCTTCCTGGAACCCCTGATCGGACGATCAGATGTCGAAGTGGTGCTGCGCTCCGGAGCGCAGGCAGACCTTCTGAGGGCCCTGGAAGCATTGGCGATCGATGTGGTCCTGACAAACCTTGTGCCAGCCCGGGATGCCTCCAGTCCCTATCTCGTACATGGACTTTCCGAACAGCCGGTCAGCCTGATCGGACCCGCAACCGCAGCCGATCTGGCGGGGCTGCCCTTGCCGGAGCTTCTGTCTTCGCAGCCGCTGATCCTGCCGACGCCGGAATCGGCCTTGAGGGCATCTTTCGACGCGATGGTCGAGCAACTGGGTGTCGTCACCAAAGTTGCCGCGGAAGCCGACGACATGGCGATGATCCGCTTGCTTGCGCGTGCGCACGCGGGGCTTGCCGTCATTCCGCCGATCGTCGTGAGGGACGAGCTTGCTTCGGGACGGCTGATCGAGCTGGGCAGGCTGGAAGGGCTCAAGGAGGAGTTCTTCGCCGTCACGCTGCACCGGCGCTTCCCGAACCCGCTGGTCGCCGACTTGCTTCAGGCTTTCAAAAACAAGACGGACTGAGCAAGGGTTTCAAGCCTTTGCCCAGTCCGAAACGTGGCGCCGAGGTCGCGTCAGTACGCAACCGACAAATGCGGGCCGGTGTTCTTGTCGACCACTTCCGGCTTGTCGGTTTCAACCTTGCCGGTCCAGCCGCCGCCAAGCGCCTTTTGCAGGGCGATGTAATAGGTGGTCAGGCGGACACGGCTCTGGATGAGCGTGTCTTCGGCGGAGTAGGTCGAGCGTTCAGCGTCGAGGGCATCGAGGAAGCTGGCGGCACCGGTCTGGTAGAGCGATCTGGAAAGCTCGGCGGCCGACTTGTAGCTTTCCGCCGAACGCCGCTGACTGGCGACACGCTTGCGTTCCTGGGTGAAGCCGACAAGAGCGTTCTCGACATCTTCCAGTGCTGTCAGCACCGATGCCTGGTAGGCGAGGAAATACTGATCGCGCTGGGCTTCGGCAATCTCGACGCCTGCCGCAAGTTTGCCTGCATTGAAGATCGGCACGGACAGCGACGGGCCGAAGGCCCAGCTGATCGAGGAATTCTTGCCGAGATCGCCAATGTCGGCTGCGGCGGTACCGATGGAACCTGTCAGGCTGACGGAGGGATAGCGTGCTGCCGTTGCCTGACCGATTTTCGCGGTTGCCTCCGCAAGCTGGCGTTCAGCCAGGCGAACGTCCGGTCGGGTCAGCAGGATGCTTGCCGGAATCCCGACAGGGATTGGCAGCTTGGGTGTCGGAATCCGGCTGCTTGCCAGCAACCGGTCGGTAAGGGCAGTCGGCTGTTGACCGGTCAAAACGCTCAGCCGGTGCATGGAAGCGGCGAGAGCTGTCTTCAGGGCCGGAATATTGGCCTCTGTCGACGCCGCCTGACCTTCCGCGTTGGCAACGTCGAGACCGGAGGAAGAACCGGCCTGGAACCGCTTGCGAATGAGATCGGCCGAGGACTGCTGCGATTTCGCGGTGTCCTGCGCCAGTTTCAGCCGCTGCTGAAAGCCGCGCGCTTCGACATAGTTGGTGGCAAGGTCACCAATCAGGGTCAGCAAGCTTGCTCGCAACTCTTCCTCGGCAGCATCAAGACCGTATTTGGCTGCTTCCTTTGCTCGGCGGTTGGCGCCGAAGATGTCGATCTCCCAGGCGGCATCGAAACCACCGTTCCAGAGCGTGCCGACGCTGTCGGACCCACTCGATTTGGAGCGGGTCACGCCAGCCGCACCGTCAAGGCTCGGAAAGAGCGATGAGGAGGCCTGTTTGTAACTGGCCCGGGCTTCACGCACCTTGGCCTTGGCGGTGCGGACATCCAGGTTGTTCTGAACCGCGAGCGAGATCAGGCTGTTGAGCTGGGCATCGCCCAGTTGCGTCCACCAGTTGGCAAGTTGCGGCACAGAGGCAGGCGTTTCGCCTGTCGTGTTGCGCCACTTGCCGGGCACGGAGACATCCGGGCGCTGGTAGTCGGGGCCGACGGAACAGGCACCCAGCAGGGTCGCCGCCATCAGGCCCGCACCCAGCCGCAACCAGGTCTTGCGGCGTTGAGAGGGGACGGCGCAGGCAGAGCCGGTCTCAGGTTTGAAAAGGGTCATCGAAACTCTCTCAATGGGCTTTGCTGCCTGAAGTGTCGGGGGCTGCTTCGTTGGTCTGCTTACGGCTGAAGATGCGCCGCACGGTGACGAACAGAAGCGGCACGAAGAAGATGCCGAGCACGGTGGAGGCGATCATGCCGCCCATGACGCCGATGCCGATGGAGTTCTGCGCACCCGAACCTGCCCCGGTGGCAATCGCCAGTGGCGTCACACCCAGGATGAAGGCGAAGGACGTCATCAGGATCGGCCGAAGCCGCTGGCGAGCGGCGTCCAGTGTCGCCTGCAGCAGGTCCTTGCCCTGGCGTTGTTGTTCGATGGCGAACTCCACGATCAGGATGGCATTTTTCGCCGCCAGGCCGATGGTCGTCAGCAGGCCGACCTTGAAGTAGACGTCGTTGGTTTGCCCGAAAATCAGGGCCGCCGCCAGGGCGCCGAAGACGCCGATCGGGACCGACAGCATCACCGCGAAGGGGATCGACCAGCTTTCATAAAGGGCGGCAAGGCATAGGAACACGATCAGGATCGAGATCGCATAAAGCGATGCGGCCTGATCGCCCGAAAGCCGTTCCTGATAGGACAGGCCGGTCCATTCATGAACGAAGCCTGCCGGAAGCTGGGCCACGAGCGCATCGATTTCCGCCATCGCGTCACCCGAGCTGATGCCGGGAGCCGCCTGGCCCTGCAGTTCCACAGCCGACGCGCCGTTGAAGCGCTCGAGCCGCGGGGAACCATAGGTCCAGCGCGATGAGGCGAAAGCGCTGAAGGGCACCATGTCGCCATTGGAATTGCGCACGTGCCACAGGTCCAGATCGGACGGCTGCATGCGGAACGGGGCATCGGCCTGCACATAGACCGGCTTGATGCGGCCACGGTCCATGAAGTCGTTGACGTAGTCGGACCCCCAGGCAATCGACAGGGTGTCGTTGATGTCCGGGATGCCGAGGTCGAGCAGGCGCGCTTTCTGCGTGTCGATGTCGACCTTGAACTGCGGCTGGTCTTCCTGGCCGTTGGGCCGTGTCGCCGCCAGTTTGCCGGATTGTGCCGCCATGCCCAGCAACTGGTTGCGAACCTCCATCAGCCGGTCATGACCAGCGCCATTGATGTCCTGCAGATAGAACGAAAAGCCGTTGGTGTTGCCCATACCCTGAATGGCAGGCGGGGCAAGGGCGAACACACGAGCGTCCTTGAACTGCGAGAAGGCTCCCATGGCACGGCCTGCAACTGCCTGAGCGGCAAGTCGCGGGTCTTCGCGCTCGGTGAAGTCCTTCATGCGGATGAAGGCGAGGCCGACATTCTGTCCCTGGCCGCCGAAACCGAAGCCGGCGACGGTGAAGACGCTGTCGACCGCATCCGGCTCGTTCTCCATGAAGTGGGTGCGTACCTTGTCGAGCACGGTCAGTGTCCGGCCCTGGGTCGCGCCAACGGGCAGGTTGACCATGGCAATCAGAATGCCCTGGTCTTCCTGCGGCAGGAAGGAGCTTGGCAGGCGATTGAACATCCAGCCCATGGCAACGCCGATTGCGATGAACAGCACAAGGAAGCGCTTGCCGCGTTTCAGGATGCCGCCATTTGCCGCCCTGTAGCCGTTTGCACTTGCGTCGAAACCCCTGTTGAACCAGGCGAAGGGACCACGCTTGTGGCCGTGGTCACCCTGCTTCAGCATGGTGGCGCACAGCGCAGGCGTCAGGATGAGCGCAACGAATACCGACAGCACCATGGCCGAAACGATGGTGATCGAGAACTGGCGGTAAATGATCCCGACGGAGCCGCCGAAAAACGCCATCGGCACGAAGACGGCGGACAGCACCACCGCAATGCCGATCAAGGCGCCGGTGATCTCGTTCATGGATTTGCGGGTTGCCTCGCGTGGTGGCAAACCTTCCTCCGCCATCACGCGTTCGACGTTTTCCACCACGACGATGGCGTCATCCACCAATAGCCCGATGGCGAGCACCATGGCGAACATCGTTAGCGTGTTGATCGAATAGCCGAACAGCGCAAGCACCCCGAAGGTGCCCAGCAGAACCACTGGCACGGCAAGTGTCGGAATGATGGTCGCGCGCAGGTTCTGCAGGAAGAGATACATCACCAGGAACACCAGCACGACTGCTTCCAGCAGTGTGTGGACCACCTTCTCGATAGAGAGCTTCACGAAGGGGGTGGTGTCATAGGGATAGACCACATCAACCCCGGCAGGCAGCGTGGAGGAGAGCCGGTCGATGGTGTCGCGTACCCGCTGGGCGGTGTCGATGGCGTTTGCACCGGTCGCAAGCGAGACCGCAAGGCCGGACGCGGGCATGCCGTTGTAGAAGGCAGAGGTGCTGTAGCTTTCGTTGGCAACTTCCACCCGGGCGACATCATTGAGGCGAACGACAGAGCCGTCTTCGGAGCTCTTCAGAATGATGTCGCGGAACTGCTGTGCAGTCTGCAGGCGGCTGGAGGCGGTGATGGTCGCGTTGAGCTGCTGCCCCTCGGCCTGTGGCAGACCGCCAAGCTGGCCGGCGGAAACCTGGGTGTTCTGGGCCTGGATGGCGGAACTGACATCGCTCGGCATCAGGTTGTATTTCAGCAATTTCGTCGGGTCGAGCCAGATGCGCATGGCATAGCCGGACCCGAACAGCCGGGTTTCACCGACGCCCTCGACGCGTTTCAGCGTGTCGTTGAGCGTGTTGTCGACATAGTCGGCAATGTCGGTGGAGGTCAGGCGTCCGTCCGTCGAAACGAAGCCGAGCACCATCAGGAAGCCGGAAGTCGACTTGGTGACGGTGATGCCCGTGTTCTGGACGATCTGCGGCAGCTGGCTGGAGACGAGCTGCAGCTTGTTCTGCACCTGCATCTGGGCAACGTCCGGATCCGCCTTGGAGGAGAACGTCAGTGAAATCTGGGCTGAACCGGAGTTCGATGACGTCGCGGTCATGTAGTCCAGGTAATCGATCCCGGACATTCCCTGTTCGATCACCTTGGTAATCGAGTTTTCGACCGTTGCCGCATCGGCGCCCGGATAATTGGCGCTGATGTTGACGGTGGTCGGTGCAATTTGCGGATATTGCGAAACGGAAAGCGTCGTGATGGCCAGTGCGCCTGCCAGCATCGTGACAATGGCAATGACCCAGGCAAAGATCGGCCTGTCGATGAAGAAAGCTGACATCAGTCGGAAGTCTCACTTGTGTTCGACACCGCCTCACCGCGGCTTTCCACCTCCCCCGTTGCTTCGTCAATGGTCACCAGAGTGCCTGTTGCCTCCTGGCCGGCCCGCACGAACAGCGAGCCTTCAACGATGACCCGGTCTCCCTCCGAGATGCCTTCGTTGACCAGCCAGTTGTTGCCGATGTCGCCTTCGACCCTCAGGACGCGCTCTTCCACCTTGCCGTCCTGGTCGAGGAACAATGCCGTCGGTTCGCCCCTGGCGTTGCGAGATACGGCGCGCTGCGGCACGAGGAACGAGTTCTGTGCAATGCCCTCCTCGACGATCGCCTGGACGTACATGCCCGGCAGGAGCAAACGATCGGGGTTCGGGAATTCGGCGCGCAGCGTGTAGGTGCCGGTTGTCGGGTCAACGTGGGCTTCCGAAAATTCCAGCTTGCCGGTTTCGGAGTATTCCTCTCCGGTTTCCAGCAGCAGGCGCACCTGCACGTTGTCACCGGACAACTTGATCCGGCCTTCCCGCACGGCCTTTCGCAGCTTCAGCAGGTTGGTGCTCGACTGGGTGACGTCGACATTGATCGGGTCAAGCTGACGGATGATGGTCAGCGGGGCCGACTGGCTGGCGGTCACCAATGCGCCGACGTTCAGCGTCGAGGCTTCGATGCGGCCCGAAATCGGTGCCTTGATGACGGTGTTGTCGAGATTGATCCTCGCAGTCTGCACGCTGGCCTTTGCGGAGGCGATGTCCGCCTTTGCCTGGGCGAGCGCCGCCTTGGCGTCGTCCAGCTCCTGCTTGGCGACGGCGTTCTGCGTAATCAGTTCCTCGTAGCGCTCAACCTTGGTCTGGGCGCTTGGCAGGGCAGCTTCCGCTTTCTGGAGAGCAGCCTGGGCACTGTCGTGTGCTGCCTTGTAGAGATCGTCCTCGATCCGGTAGAGCACGTCACCGGCGGTGACCTCCGTGCCTTCCTTGAACAGGCGTTCCTTGATGATGCCGCCGACCTCGGGCCGGACTTCCGCATCGAGGGACGCTGCGATCCTGCCCGAAAGCTTGGCCGTGATCGCGACCGACTCGGGCTCAAGTTCGACAACGCCGACTTCCGGTTTGGGTGCGGCCCCTCGCATCTGCTGGGCCTGAGCAATGCCGGACCCCAGGCTGGTGGAAATCAGGAAAGCGATGAGAAAAGCACGGAACGGCTTCTTCGTAGAGCACAGGTACGCAGTGCTCGAACCGAGAGGGGTACACGTCATTTCCGGGAGGAACCTCTTTGGAAGCGAATGCTGTGGAGTATTAGAAAACTCTCGGGTACCATTATTCTCTTCAAGGTTCCCTCGTCAATCGATTTTCGGTATCAGTTCGTAACGGGGAGGAGACAAAATGAGCTCTTCAAGAACAAAAATTGTGCAAATGGGTTCCTGTCCAGGCGGACTTGATGACTGTAACGAGCAGCGGCAACGCGGACGGCAGAAGGTCCATGACGAGGCGACGCTGAAGGCGCGCGTTGTCGAGGTCGCCTTCGGCACGTTCCAGAAGCATTCCTACAACGGCACGACCATGGCACTGGTCGCCAAGAATGCCGGTATTTCCAAGCGGACGCTTTACGAGTTGTTTCCGTCGAAAATCGAGCTCTTCGCGGAACTCGCAATACGCCACCGTGCCAATCTTCTTGATGTGCCGGCAGGCCGAAAGGCCGAAACCCTCGAAGAAGCCCTGAGGGCGGTCTTCAAGGTTGACCAGAGCGATGAAAAACACAATCAGCAGGCTGCCGAAATGCGTCTGTTCTATGTGGAGGCCGTCGCGAACGAAGAGCTGGGCATGCTTTTGAGGAAACACTGCGGCAGCGAACTGCATGATGTGGTGACTGCCTGGGTGGAGGACGAGGTCGAAAAAGGCCGGATCGTGGTCCAGTCTTCGCGCGACACGGCAAAGTATCTTCTGGATGTCCTCATTGCGGCTCGGCTGTTCCGCCCGAAGACACCCGACATGATCACGGGCCTGTCGGATATTCGCACCTACCTCAATCACACGATCCAGCTTATCCTGAACGGCCTGCTGCCACGCTGACCGTTCAGGAGGGATGCATCAGGATGCCTTGGCCTTGCGAAGAGGGGCGGGATCGGCTCTTTGCAGCCAGTGGCCGAGATCCAGGGTCGACCGCTGACCAAGTTCTGCACGGTTCTTTTCAAGAAACTCATCGGCAGCAGTGCGGCCTTCCTCGCGCAGTTCCTCCAGGAACGGCCAGGTGGAGTTGAGTTTGGATTGACCGCTGCGGCCATTCATGCCGGCACCTGCAATCCGGTGGATCCGCAGGTTGGCGACCGGATTGGAAGCCGGGCTGGCGGCACGATTGGCGTTGAGGCCTGTCAGGCTCGGCAGGAAACCTTGCCGGGGCGACTGTGTGCCAGCGCCCGCTTGATGTTGCAATTCCGCCAGCAACCGCAGTTCCTTAATCAAAGGCGCATTGAAGGAGATCTCCTTTTCGCGCGCGGCGATCTGCTGGGCATCCTGCGGCAGGGCAGCTCGTTCGGTAGGGCTCGTCTGGACCAGCAACAGATCCGCATCACCCGGCTCCAGAACCAGAGGCATCAGGCTGGGGTTGCCGGTATAGCCGCCGTCCCAGTAGTGCTCGCCGTCGATTTCGACCGCGTGAAAGAGAGACGGGAGACAGGCCGATGCCAGAAGCACATCGGTGCTGACGGCATCGTTGGAAAAGATGCGCGCTTCACCCGAACCGACATGGGTCGCAGTCACATGCAGCGGTATGGCCGAGCGGGCAATGGCGTCGATGTCGATCGTTTCGTCTATGATTTCCCGTAAAGGGTTGAAGCCTGCCGGGTTGAGATCGTAGGGCGACAGGAAGTTCATTCCCGCGCCGAAGAGAAACGGCAGGCTTTCGAAATCTATTCCCAATCCACCGAGTACAGCTCTCGATGTCGTCATGTTGAAGGGGGTAAACCGGCTTCGTTTGGAAACCGTTTTCCAGAAGCCCTCCAGTGACGTGCGCGCTTCTTCGCGCCCGCCTTTCATAAGGCCGGTCAGCAGAGCCGCCGCATTCATCGCGCCGGCGGATGTGCCCGAAAGGGCGTTGATCTCGAGTGTCTCTTCCTCCAGGAGACGGTCCAATACGCCCCAGGTGAAGGCGCCATGGGCACCGCCACCCTGGAGCGCCAGGTTCACACGTGTCCTGCGCGCTCCTTTGGCGCTATGTGAAACAGTATGTTTCAAGGTCCGGGTTCCTTTCCACGAAGTAGTGTCCAGCCCCGAAACGTTTCCTCGTGATATTTTTTGCTTGAGTTTCGTGCCCGGCCGCTGGTGAGCGGATTTCGGCGGTAAACCATTTTACGGCCTGCCGGTGCATCGGAAGACTAAGATATGCTGCAATGCAGCATCTTTCAATGCATGCACGCGTTTCGACAGGCTTTTACGGTGAGAAACGGCAGCCTTCCGCGGGAAAAATACTGCTGCGATGCGATGTCTCGAAGCCTGCGCGACAAAAGGGAGACTTGCGCAAGTTCCTGATTCCATGTCTGAATTCAGATACCTTCCCGGAATGCGCGGGCAGGTGATGTCGTTTTGGCTGAAACTTTGTGCAGACGATCGGGAGGATGCAGCGCAATGAGCGTGAAACTGACTTTTCTCGGAGGCGTCGGCACTGTTACAGGTTCGAAATATCTGCTGGAGAAAGACGGCACGCGTGTGCTGGTCGATTGCGGCCTGTTCCAGGGTTACAAGCAATTGCGGCTCAAGAACTGGGCGCCTTTGCCTGTCGATCCGAAAACGATCGACGCGGTCATCCTGACGCACGCCCATCTGGATCACTCTGGCTATCTGCCCCTCTTGGTTCGCAACGGCTTCAAGGGGCCGGTTGTCTGCACAAGGGCGACGCGGGATCTGTGCGCGATCCTCCTGCCGGACAGTGGGTTCTTGCAGGAAAAGGACGCGGAATTCGCCAATCGTCACGGGTTCTCGAAGCACCGTCCGGCCCTGCCGCTCTACACGAAAAAGGATGCGGAAGTGTCGCTGGACCGGTTCCGGCCAGTGGACTTCGATGACGTGCAAGAAATGCTGGGCGCTTTCAGCGTTACCTTCCGCAAGGCCGGTCATATTCTGGGGGCGGCGATTGTTGAGCTGACCTGGGGTGGCACAAGGATCGTCTTTTCCGGAGACCTCGGGCGCTACGGTGATGCGACGATGTTCGATCCGTCGCCGATCCGCGAGGCGGATTACCTGCTGGTCGAATCCACCTATGGCAATCGCCGGCACGAAAACCTTGATGCCGAGGACATCCTGGCCGAAGCCATCACCAAGACCGCACGGCGCGGTGGCACCGTTGTCATCCCCTCCTTTGCGGTCGGCCGGGCGCAATCACTGCTGTTCCATATCCAGAGCCTGAAGGAAGATGGCCGAATTCCCGACCTGCCGATCTTTCTCGACAGTCCCATGGCCGTCAGCGCCTCCAACATCTATGGCAAACACCCGGACGACCACCGGTTGACGGCGGAAGAATGCGACTGGTCCAACGGGGCGGCGCATTATGTGGCCGATGTGGAGGAATCCAAGGATCTCGATCGCAATCGCATGCCCAAGGTCATCGTTTCGGCCAGCGGCATGGCGACCGGCGGCCGGGTGCTGCATCACCTGAAACACTATGCGCCCGACCATCGCAACATGATCCTGTTCGCGGGCTTTCAGGCAGGGGGGACGAGAGGCGCGGCGATCACGTCCGGTGTGGCAAGTGTCCGGATCCATGGCTCCGACGTGCCGATCCGGGCTGAGGTCGGCAACCTGCACATGCTGTCAGCGCATGCGGATGCGGACGAAATCATGCGGTGGCTGGAAAACTTCGAGCGGCCGCCAAAGATGACCTACATCACGCATGGCGAACCGGATGCCGCCGACGCCCTGCGCTACAGGATCGAGAGCGAGCTGGATTGGCCGTGCTGGCTGCCGGACTACCGGGAAGACGTTGAACTGGAATAGCGATCGCCAAGAGCTCCTTCCCCCAGCTTCCGTACAGAGGGAATGAATGCCGGTATCGGAACCTGCGAGGCACTGGAAATAATCGTTTCTGCTATTTGCCGTTGCGTCATATTTGTCGCAGTGTTTAAGGTAGGGGCCAAGGTGTGTAGGGAGTGCTGGCTGTGTGGCGTTCTGTTCTCATGTCCTCGATCATGGCGGTCGCTGCCGTCACGTCTGCCAGGGCCGATGCCGTTGTGATCGGCGTGCCCGCCTGGCCCTCGGCTCAGGTCACCGCCTACATCATCGATGACATTCTCAAAGAGCGCCTCGGTGTAGAGACGGAACTGCGTGATCGAGGCACCCTGACAATTCTCTCCGATATCGGCCGGGGTGAGGTCCAGGTCCATCCGGAAGTCTGGTTCCCCAACCTGTCTGCAATGGCAGGGCGGTTGAGCGAGGAAAAGCATGTCCTGTCGCTCAGCCCCAAGAGCGTCGCCGCGACGCAGAATATCTGCGCGACACGCGCAACGGTTGAACAAACCGGCATCAAGGCGGTCGCCGACCTCGTGAAGCCTGAGATGGCCGCGCAATTCGACAGTGACGGCGATGGCAAGGGCGAGATCTGGATTGGCGCCCCGAGCTGGTCGTCAACGGAGATCGAAAAGATCAGGGCGCATTCCTATGGCTACGACCAGACAATGACGCTGCTGGAAATGCCGGAAGATGTCGCCATGGCCGCCGTTGATGCGGCCGTATCCTTCGGCAAGCCCGTGGTCTTCTATTGCTACGGACCGCACCATGTTTTTGAACTTCATGACATCGTGAAGCTGGAAGAGCCAGCGTACGACCCGGCACGCTGGACAATCGTCACCCGCGCTCAGGACAACGACTGGCTGGAAAAGTCACACGCCGACACCGCCTGGGACGCGTCCAGTTTCAAGATTGCGTTTGCGACTTCCCTTGAAAGCGGCATGCCCGAAGTGGCCTCGTTCCTGTCAGCCATGGAACTGACACCGGCCGATGTGACCGGGATGAGCTATGCCGTCGTTGTCGAGGGCAAACCGGCAGAAGATGTTGCAAGGGACTGGATTGCCGCGAATGCGGACAGGATCGGGGAGTGGACCAAATGATCAGGCTGCCGAGCGCATTTCGCACTGTCTTGAACTGGGTGCCGGCCATTGCGGTGCTGGCCTTTGCCGGCGTGGCGCTGGCACAATCCTTCCAGACGCAGATCTACGATCCGACGACACGCAAATGGGTGGACTATACCCCGCGCGCGGCGGCGAAATTCTATAACCGGCATGGCCAGTCGCCTGAAGAATTCCGGCGGCAGGTGGTTCCGTTCCGCACGGCTGAAAAGCCCGGTACCATCATCATCGATGGAGACAGGCACTTCCTTTACCTGGTTCAGCCCAACTTTCAGGCGATCCGATACGGGATTGGCGTGGGCCGCGACGGCTTCGGCTGGGCCGGCATCGTCAAGATCGGCCGCATGCAGGAATGGCCGACCTGGACACCGCCACCGGAAATGATTGCCCGTGATCCTGAATCCGCCCAGTGGGCGGGCGGCATGCCAGGCGGGCCCGACAATCCGCTCGGCGCCCGTGCGATGTATCTTTATATCGGCAACAAGGATTCCATCTACCGCATCCATGGCACCAACCAGCCCTGGACGATCGGTCTCAATATCTCATCGGGCTGTATTCGCCTGAACAACGAGGATGTCGCGGATCTCTACAGCCGCGTGGAAGTTGGCGCGAAGGTGATTGTGCTGATGCAGGGGGCTGCCCTTTACAAGGGCGTCTGAGACCTGTCGGTGAAGGGTGGGAGAAACTTGAAATGAATATCAGGGTATCGAACAGGCTTGTTGCGGGACTGGCCGCCGGGCTTTGTCTTTCCGTCGTCGCGGGTTGCAACACCAGCTCCAACCAGACACCGACCGCCGGTGCCGTGCGCTCGTCAGGCGAAACCGCACCAACCGACCTGCAACTGCTTTGTGCCTCGAAGGCCGCCGAAGAGCTGCAGGTTACCGGCGGCAATGTTCTGCCCGTCAGCTCCATGCCTTCGGGCGAAAACGCCTATCAGGTCAACCTGACCTTCGATGGCGGGCAGGCGGTTTGCGTCATTGACGAAGCCGGCACCGTTCAGTCGATCAATCGCGTTTAAGGAAGAGCCGGGCGGCTTCAGGCCTCCGGCAGATGCTTCAAGAGTGAAGCCTTGGCCCCGTGGATATGTTCCCGGGTGAGGTTGGAGGCGAGGTCCGCGTCGCCTTTTTCGCAGGCTTCCAGAATGGCGAAATGTTCGCGTCCCGCCCGTTCCATGCCGTTGGACATGACCAGCTGGGCCCGGATCTGTCGTTCCACCCGGTCGATGGCGTTGTCGGCAATCTCCTGAAAGAACTTCAGATCGCTGGCGCTGTAGAGCGTTTCGTGAAAATCGCGGTTGAGGTCGCCATAGGCCATCGGATCGGTGGCCGAGGAGAACGCCGCGCATTTTTCCCGTGCGTCTGCCAGCAGTTCCTTCGACATCAGCGGAACGGCATTGCGAATGATTTCCGGTTCGACCAGCGCACGCAGGTCAAAGATTTCCGCCGTTTCCCTGGGTGACAGACCGGCGACGACAGCCCCCTTGTAGCGCTGGGTCTTGACGAGGCCCTGTTCCTCCAGGCGTGAGATCGCTTCGCGTACAGGAATGCGGCTGGTGTTGAACAGGCGGGCGATTTCATCCTGGCGGAGAGGTTCGCCTTCTTCAAGCTGGCCCTCGATAATGGCTTTCCGCAGCGCGTCGAACACAATCGACGATGCCGAAGCAGTCGCGGAAATATCCATCGTTTTCAGTTTCATAGGACCAATTCTCCCTGAAGCCATCTTTTACGGGATCGCCCTTGATTGGTGAAGCGAAAATGATTTCGAATATTTTATATTGAATATTGGATCCAATCTGGTTTATCAATCTCGGGCCCAAGGGAACGCAGCAGGCAGCAGTTGATGGAACAGCTGGTGCTGCGAGGTCCTGGGGCGGTGCGCCGTGGGTCGGAAGGCCCGGCGCACGAAGAGCGAAGACCGACGGGACGGGCATCTGCCGTCCGGCGGATGAGCCGGAATACCCGACAGCTCGGGAGGCTGTCGGGCAAAGACCTGGTCCGGATCGAGCGGGAAATCCGCCGGCCGGGCAAGAAAAAACCCGGAGCGTGCAAGCGCCGGGGCCAGAATGCTTCAGAAGGAAGAGGGGAACTCATGATCAGGAAATTTGTGGCTGCCGCAGCCCTTTCGCTTGCCGCCGCGCTGCCGGTCAAAGCCGACATGCTGGACGATGTTGTCGATCGCGGTCAGCTGAAATGCGGCGTCGTGCTGGACTTTCCGCCGATCGGCTATCGGGACGAGAACAACGAGCCGGCCGGTTTCGACGTTGAATATTGCAATGACCTCGCCGCAGCGCTTGAAGTCGAGCCGATCATCTATCCGGTAACCTGGGCCGAGCGCCTGCCGGTGATCGTGACCGGCCGCGCGGATGTGGTGTTCGGCGCAACTTCCGACAGTCTCGCCCGTGCCCGTACCGTCGGTTTCACCATTCCCTACGCGATCTATTACGCGCAGGGTGTCGTCAATACGGAAAGCGGGATCAGCGCATTTGAAGATATCCGCGGCAAGCGTGTCGCTGCTGCCATCGGCACCGTGCCGGAGCAGGAGTGGCTCAAGATAGCGGCCGAATGGGGCGAAGAGCATCTCTACCAGGGCTATCAGTCCGAAAACGAAGTGTTTCTTGCTGTTGCCCAGGGCAAGGCCGATATCGGCCTGACCACCAACACCGCCGTCAAGCCGGTTACCGACCAGTATGAAACGCTGGAGCCCGGCCCGCGCATGCCTTGGACCACGGATTACACTTCCGTTGTCGCCAAGCGCGAAGACGTGACCTGGCTGAACTTCCTCAACCTCTTCGTCACCCACCAGGTCCGCTCCGGCCGCTATGCCGAGCTGTGGGGCAAATATGTCGGTGGGGAAGCTCCGGAACTGCGTATCCCGGGCGTGATGTACTGAGGGTGAAGCCTTGACGGGTGATCCTATCCTCCTCGGAGGAGCGCGGGGTCACCTGCAACTTGCGACAAATACAGTGCCACCCCGGGCGACCGAAGGGAGACCCGGGGCTCACTCACCCCCGGAAAGTTTGAAGCGTGTGCTGATCCTCGGCGAAGAGATCCGCGGCTTCAGCAAGTTTCACCAAGAGTAGACCCCGGATCTGCGCCGCGCTTTCCGGGGTGACACCCGGAATACCAACCTCGGCAGTGCTCTTGTCTGACGGGATCTCACGAATGCGTATGCCTTGCCCCGATAAGGCGGGATAGCCGGAGCAATTCGTAACAAATGTTCGACTATAATTTCCATTGGCGGCCAGTGCTGAAAAGCCTGCCCGATCTGCTGGAGGCCGGGTTGCTGACGCTTGAAGTCGCGACCCTGTCGATGGTGATCGGCATCGTGGTCGGTCTTGCGCTGGCGCTGATCCGGCTGAAGCTGAAGGGGCCGCTCTACTGGCTTGCGACAACGTGGGTGGAACTGGCGCGCAATACGCCTGCGCTGTTCCAGCTGTTCTTCTTCGGCTTCGGGCTCGGCGCCTTCGGTATTCACCTGACGCCGTTTTTCATCGTGCTTGCCGGGCTCAGCTTCAACTGTGCCGGCTATCTGGCGGAGAATTTTCGCGGCGGCTTTCAGGCAGTGCCCGAGACGCAGCTGCGGGCGGCACGGTCGTTGGGAATGACCTCCTGGCAGGCTTATACCCGCATCGTCATCCCTCAGGTTTTTCGCATCGTCTATCACCCGGTCACCAACCAGATGGTCTGGGCGGTGTTGATGTCTTCACTCGGCATGCTGGTCGGGTTCCGCGAACTGTCAGGCGAGACCCAGTTTTTCGCCAGCCGCACCTTCCGCATCTTCGAATATTTCGCAGTCACGGCCGTCATCTACTACGTGATCGTCAAATTCATCCTGGCGGCGTCCCGGCTCCTTGCCATGCGTCTGTTCCGGTACTGAGGGGGCTGACATGAAAGAATCCATCAGCTTCTTTTCAGGCTTCAACATTCACGATTTCTGGTTCCTCGGTGAAGCTGCACTCCGGACCCTCTGGATCTCGGCTGTGTCGATTACCATCGGGACCGTGCTCGGCGGTCTGTTCGGCTGGATGCTTTACGAGGGCCGGCTGGCGGCGACGCTGCTGCTGGGGCCGGTGCTGGATGTGTTCCGCTCCGTGCCGCTGATTATCCAGCTTGTGCTGTTCTACAATTTTGCGCCCATCGTCGGTCTGGATTTCGATCCGTTTGCGTCGGGCGTGGTGATCCTGACCGCCTACACCGCTTCTCTGGTAGCCAACGTTGCCCGCGGCGGCATCGAGGCTGTTGGCAAGCCGATGCGCCGGGCGGCGCGTTCGCTGGGGCTCAGCTACTGGCAGGACATGCGCTACGTGGTGTTGCCCATCGGCGGGCGGGCCGTGTTTCCGGCCTGGGTCGGTGTTGCACTCGGCGTCATGAAGGATTCCGCGCTGGTGTCCGTGCTCGGCTATGTCGAGCTGCTCAAGGCCAGCCAGATCCTGATCACGCGGACACAGGAACCCTTCCTGATCCTCTCCCTCGCCGGCGCGTTCTACTTCGCGCTGTCCTTCCCGATCTCGCGCTATGCCGCAAAACTGGAAAAAAGGTGGGCCCAATGATCGAGATACGCGGCCTTGAGAAATATTTCGGCGCTCTTCAGGTGCTCAAGGGCATCGACCTTGATGTCGAAAAGGGCGAAGTGCTTTCCGTCATCGGCGCGTCCGGGTCGGGCAAGTCGACACTGCTTTATTGCATCAACGGCCTGGAGCCGATCCAGAAGGGATCGGTGGTGGTCGACGGCACCAACGTTCACGCCAAGGCGACGGACATCAACAAGCTGCGCCAGAAGCTCGGCATGGTGTTCCAGCAATGGAACAGCTTTCCGCATCTGACCGCGTTGGAAAATGTTGCGCTGGCGCCGAGGATCGTGAAAGGCAAATCGAAAGCGGAAGCCGAGGCGATTGCGGAAAAGCAGCTTCGTCATGTCGGCCTTGCGGACAAGCTGAAAGTGTATCCGAACAATCTGTCGGGCGGGCAGCAGCAGCGTCTCGCGATTGCGCGGGCACTGGCCATGGAACCGACCTACATGCTCTTCGACGAGGCGACATCCGCGCTGGATCCGGAGCTGGTCGGCGAAGTGCTGGATACGATGCGCCTGCTGGCCGAGGAAGGCATGACGATGATCTGCGTCACCCACGAAATGGGCTTTGCCCGGGACGTCTCCGACCGGGTCGCCTTCTTCCACAAGGGCGTAATGGAGGAGATCGGCCCGCCGGCCCAGATCTTCGGTCAGCCTGAATCCGAGAACACCCGAAAATTTCTTGCTAACGTGCGCTGACCCGGCGCAACTAGACCTTACCGTCAGGCCTCAAGGCCCGTGCTTTGCACGTGGGAGCCAACCGGCAGGCCCGACCCATCCAGGAGTGAATGATGACGTCCAATATCTTTTCCGGCTGCATGCCTGCCCTGATGACCCCGTGCAAGGCCGACCGTTCGCCCGATTTCGATGCCCTCGTGAAGAAGGGCAAGGAACTGATCGAAGCCGGCATGTCCGCCGTCGTCTATTGTGGCTCCATGGGCGACTGGCCTCTCCTGACGGACGAGCAGCGCATGGAAGGCGTCGAGCGTCTGGTGAAGGCGGGTGTACCGGTGGTCGTTGGAACCGGGGCGGTCAACACCAAATCCGCCGTTGCCCATGCCGCCCATGCGGCAATGGTTGGCGCGCATGGTCTCATGGTCATCCCGCGCGTTCTGTCTCGCGGCATTTCCGTGTCGGCGCAGCGCAACCATTTCAGCGATATCCTGAAAGCGGCTCCGAACCTGCCAGCAGTAATCTACAACAGCCCCTATTACGGTTTCGCCACCCGCGCCGACCTGTTCTTCGACCTGCGCCGGGAATTCCCGAACCTGATCGGCTTCAAGGAATTCGGCGGCCTTGCGGACTTGCGCTATGCGGCTGAAAACATCACTTCGCAGGACGACCAGGTGACGCTGATGGTCGGTGTCGACACCGCCGTCTATCACGGCTTCATCAACTGTGGTGCGACCGGTGCGATCACAGGTATCGGCAATGCCATTCCCAAGGAAGTCCTGCATCTGGTGGCGCTTTGCAAGAAGGCCGCAGAAGGCCATGCGGAAGCGCGCCTGCGGGCAAAGGAACTGGAAGAGGCGCTGGCTGTTCTGTCCAGTTTCGATGAAGGCCCGGACCTGGTGCTCTACTACAAGCACCTGATGGTGTTGAACGGCGACACCGAATACACGCTGCACTTCAACGAGACCGATGCCCTCAACGATGCGCAGCGCAACTATGTCGAAGCGCAGTACAAGCTGTTCAAGACCTGGTACGCCGACTGGAGCACGCAAGGCGGCGTGATCGCCGAATGCGCGTAATCGACAGCCATACCGCGGGTGAACCGACCCGCGTCGTGCTCGATGGTGGCCCCAATCTCGGATCGGGGACACTGGCGGAACGCGCCGCCCGGCTGGAAGCCGAGCATCTCGATTTCTGCGCTTCCGTCGTTCTGGAACCGCGCGGTCACGATGCCATTATCGGTGCGCTGCTGGTGCCGCCGTCCAATCCGGATTGTGTTGCCGGGGTGATCTACTTCAACAACCTGCAGAACCTTGGCATGTGCGGCCACGCCACCATCGGCCTTGGTGTCACCCTGGCGCACCTCGGCCGGATCGGGCCGGGGCGGCACAAGTTCGAAACGCCGGTGGGCGTTGTCGAGATCGATCTGATCGACGCCAACACGGTGTCGGTGGTCAACATCGAGAGCTACCGACTGGCGAAGGATGTCACGCTTGAGGTCGAAGGCATTGGTCCGGTCACCGGTGATGTCGCCTGGGGCGGCAACTGGTTCTTCCTGGTCAAGAACAGCCCGGTTGCCCTGACGGGTGCCAATATCCGCCCGCTGACCGACCTCACGCTGAAGATCCGCGATGCGCTGGAAAAGGCCGGTGTTACCGGTAAGGACGGTGCCTGGATCGACCATATCGAGCTGTTCGGGCCGGCCGAAGACCCGTCCGCGCAAAGCCGCAACTTCGTGCTGTGCCCGGGTGGTGCGTATGACCGCTCGCCTTGTGGAACAGGCTGTTCGGCCAAGCTGGCCTGCCTTGCCGCCGATGGTGCGCTGGCACCGGGTGAGGACTATCTGCAGGAAAGCGTCATCGGCAGCACCTACAAGATCAGCTACCAGCCCGGCCCGGGCGGCGGCGTTATTCCGACCATCACCGGACAGGCCTTCGTCACGTCCGATGCCAACCTGATTTTCAATCCGGCGGACCCCTACCGCGCAGGGATACGCCTTTAAGCCCCGGATAAGCCAAGTCATGGATTACAGGAATTTAGTCGGCGGGCAGTGGCTCGAAACAACCGACAGCACGCCCAACGTCAACCCGTCCGATATCAGCGATATCCTCGGCTACGCGGCGAAGGCCGGTGTCGATCAGCTGGACCAGGCCATCGATGCAGCGCATCAGGCAGCACCTGGCTGGGCGGCGTCGACGCCGCAGCAGCGTTTTGATGTGCTGGATTTCGTCGGGACAGAACTTCTGGCTCGCAAGGCCGAATTAGGCCGTCTGCTTTCGCGTGAGGAAGGCAAGACACTGCCGGAAGGTATTGGCGAGGTGGCGCGTGCCGGGCAGATCTTCAAATTCTTTGCCGGCGAAGCATTGCGCCTCGCTGGCGACAGACTGGCATCCGTCAGGCCCGGTATCGAAGTTGACGTCACCCGGTTTCCGATCGGGGTTGTCGGGCTGATCACACCTTGGAACTTCCCGATTGCAATCCCTGCCTGGAAGATTGCTCCGGCACTTTGCTACGGCAACGCAGTCATCTTGAAACCGGCTGAGCTGGTGCCGGGTTGCGCACATGCGCTCATCGAGATCCTGTCCCGGTCCGGCTTGCCGGAAGGCGTGGTCAACCTCGTGATGGGACGTGGCTCGCAGATTGGTCCGCGCCTGGTGGAAAGTGCGAAGGTGAAGGCGATTTCCTTTACCGGCTCGGTGCCGACTGGGCGGGGAATCGCGGCGGCCTGTGGTCAGCACCTGAAGAAGGTGCAGCTGGAAATGGGCGGCAAGAACCCGA
This sequence comes from Labrenzia sp. CP4, assembly GCF_001579905.1. Classification (NCBI taxonomy): domain Bacteria; kingdom Pseudomonadati; phylum Pseudomonadota; class Alphaproteobacteria; order Hyphomicrobiales; family Stappiaceae; genus Labrenzia; species Labrenzia sp. CP4. The sequence goes on from NZ_CP011927.1 coordinate 797,567, forward strand.
TGGTGGTTCTGGACGATGCCGACCTTGCCATCGCCGTCGAAGCTTCGCTCAACGGTGCCTTCTTCTCGACCGGCCAGCGCTGCACGGCAAGCTCGCGGCTGGTCGTGACCGAGGGCATTCACGACCGGTTCGTCGAAGCCCTTGCCGAGCGCATGCAGGCGCTGAAGGTCGGCAACGCCCTGGAAGATGGCGTGCAGATGGGGCCGGTGGTCGATGAGCGGCAACTGCAGCAGAACCTTTCCTATGTCGATATCGCGGCAAAGGAAGGCGGCAAGGTTCAGGGCGGGGAACGGCTCAACCGCGACACGGAAGGTTTCTACATGGCGCCGGCCCTGGTGAGCGAAACCGACAACGCCATGCGGATCAACACCGAAGAGGTCTTCGGCCCGGTCGCATCCGTTATTCGCGTGAAGGATTACGAGGAAGCGCTGGCCGTCGCCAACGATACGGAATTCGGGTTGAGCGCTGGTATCTGTACCACGTCACTGAAGCACGCCAGCCACTTCAAGGCCAATGCCGAAGCCGGCATGGTGATGGTCAATCTGCCGACGGCAGGTGTCGATTATCACGTGCCTTTTGGCGGCACCAAAGGATCCAGCTTCGGCTCGCGCGAGCAAGGCCGTTACGCAGCAGAATTCTACACTTCGGTCAAGACTGCCTACACGCTCCCCTAAAGTGTGGCCAACGGGCAGCAAACTGCCTGCGGGGCACTTCGCCCTGCCTCGCAGGCCTTTTTGAAAGACTTTGAAAATGGCGGACGAGACCGTCCAGGATATCATCGTGATCGGCGCCGGCATCATCGGCATCAGTTCCGCGCTTGCCCTGCAGGCAACGGGGCGGCAGGTGCTTGTGCTAGATCGGCAGGCAGAAACAGCGCGTGCATCGGAGATGAACGCCGGAGCTTTCGCCTTTACCGATATCGTCCCGCTGGCAACGCCCGGCATCATGCGCAAGGCACCGAAATGGTTGCTCGATCCGCTTGGTCCTCTCTCCGTTCCACCCGCCTATGCCCTCAAGATCGCACCTTGGATGCTGCGGTTCTGGCGGGCAAGCTGGCCGGATCGCTACCAGGCGTCGATGTCGGCACAGGCCGCCTTGATGAAGCTGGCGCAGGACGCCCTTGCCCGGCAGGTTTCGGACACCGGAGCAGCCTCCCTGATCCAGGCCGAAGGGCAGCTGCAGCTTTATGAAGGTGAAGCGGAATTCCGCGCCAGCCTGCCCGGCTGGGAGCTGCGCAAGCAACATGACATCCGCTTCGAATTGCTTGAGAGCCCGGAGGCTATCGCCGCCATTCAGCCGGGTCTTGACCGTCGCTTCACTCATGCCGCCTTCACGCCGGACTGGACCAACACTTGTGATCCCGCCCGCTGGCTGGCGCATCTGACGTCTGTCTTCCTGCAGCGGGGCGGACGGATCGAAAGCGCTGACGTATCAGGTCTGAAGCCGAGTGAAGACAGTGTTCAGATCGAAGCTTCCGATAAGGCCGGGATGGCGAAACAGGTCGTCGTGGCCGCAGGTGCCTGGTCGCACCGCCTTGCAAAGACGATCGGCGACCGCATCCCTCTTGAGACCGAACGCGGCTACAATACGACGTTGCCGGAAGGTTCCTTTGACCTGAAAACCCACCTGACCTTTTCCGGTCACGGCTTCGTCGTTACCAAGATCAATGGCGGCGTCCGTGTCGGTGGGGCCGTCGAATTGGGCGGGCTGACGCTTCCGCCGAATTTCAAGCGCGCCGACATCCTGCTGGACAAGGCCAGGCGGTTCCTGCCTGCCCTGAAAACGGACGGCGGCAAGAAATGGATGGGCTTCCGGCCCTCCATGCCCGACAGCCTGCCCGTCATCGACCGCTCACCCGGTGACCACCGGGTCGTCTATGCCTTCGGGCATGGTCACCTCGGCCTGACGCAGTCCGCAGGGACGGCGGAACTGGTCGCCAATCTCGTATCCGATACACAAAACCCCGTCGATATGGCCGCCTTTTCCGCGCGGCGCTTCTAAACTCTTTTGGAGGAGGAACTTCATGAAAATTACGGCCATCAACGTCTTTCAGGTCGACCTTCCCCTGAAAGAAGGGCGCTACAGCTGGTCCAACGGCAATTTCGTGGAAGTCTTCGACAGCACCGTTGTCGAGATCGAGACCGACGAAGGCCTCAAGGGCTACGCCGAATGCTGCCCGCTCGGGTCTGCCTATCTGCCGAGTTATGCCCTTGGGGTGCGGTCAGGACTTCAGGAACTGGCACCCCACCTGATCGGGAAGGATCCGCTCAATATCGGTGAAATCAACCGGGTGATGGATGCTGCGCTGCGCGGTCATCCCTATGCCAAGGCGCCGATCGACATCGCCTGCTGGGACCTGCTGGGCAAGGCGACGGGCCAGCCGCTTTATACGTTGCTTGGCGGTGCAGCCCAGGACGACGTGGTGCTTTACCGGGCGATCAGCCAGGAAGCGCCGGAGATCATGGCAAAGAAGATCGAGGGGTATGCGGCCGAAGGCTATACCAAGTTCCAGTTGAAGGTCGGCGGCGATGCCAATGACGATATCGACCGCATCCACGCCACCCGCGAAGTTTTGAAGAAATCGGATCTGCTAGTGGCCGACGCCAACACCGGCTGGACCCGGCATGAAGCCGCGCGCGTCGTCGGGGCAGTGTCCTCGCTTGATGTCTATATCGAGCAACCCTGCCTCACATATGAGGAAAGCGTCTCCATTCGCCGCCGGACGGCGCTGCCCTTCGTTCTGGACGAGGTGATCGACGGGCCGAACACGCTGGTGCGCGGCATTTCCGAAGACGCGATGGATTGCATCAACCTGAAGATCTCGAAGGTCGGTGGCCTGACCAAGGCCAAGCTGATGCGTGATCTCTGCATTGCCCACGGTATTCCGATGACGATCGAAGACACCTGGGGTGGGGACATCGTTACGGCGGCGATCGCCCATCTGGCGCGCTCGACTCCATCGGATTTCACTTTCTCGGCTACGGACTTCAACAGCTACGGCACGGTCGATATCGCGGAAGGCGCACCCAAGCGTGTCAATGGCCGCATGACGGCTTCCGAGCTGCCGGGCCTCGGTGTCACGCCGATCTTCGATGCTTTGGGCGAACCTGTCGCTCGCTATTCCTGAACCGGCTGACCTCAAGGGCAGAGACATGCGCAGCAGCAAGACCATCCATGTGATTTCCTGCCACGCGGAAGGCGAGGTCGGCGACGTGATCGTCGGCGGCGTCGCCCCTCCGCCGGGCGAAACGCTCTGGGAACAGAGAAGCTTCATTGCGAAGGACCAGACGCTGCGCAATTTCGTGTTGAACGAACCGCGCGGAGGTGTGTTCCGTCATGTGAACCTGCTTGTCCCGCCCAAACATCCGGAGGCGGATGCCGCCTTCATCATCATGGAGCCGGAAGACACGCCGCCGATGTCAGGATCCAACTCCATCTGCGTCTCCACGGTGCTGCTTGACGGCGGTATTGTTCCGATGGTCGAACCGGTCACGGAGATGGTTCTGGAAGCACCCGGCGGACTGGTGCGGGTGAAGGCCGAATGCCGAAATGGCAAGGCGGAGCGCATCTTCGTCCAGAACGTCACCAGCTTTGCCGACAAACTGTCAGTGCCGCTGGAAGTGGAAGGCATCGGCACGCTGACGGTCGACACCGCCTATGGCGGCGACAGTTTCGTGGTCGTCGACGCCGAGGCGCTCGGGTTCGGGATCGTCGAAGACGAGGCCAAAGACATTGCCCGCCTGGGTGTCCGGATCACCAATGCAGCCAACGAACAGCTCGGCTTTTCCCATCCGGAAAATGCCGACTGGAACCACATCTCCTTCTGCGCCTTCTGCGGCCCGCTGTCGAAGACGCCGACGGGCCTCTCCGGTCGGTCCGCTGTTGCCATCCAGCCGGGCAAGGTCGACCGCTCCCCCACGGGTACGGCCGTTTCTGCCCGGATGGCGCTGATGGCGGCGAAGGGGCAAATGAACGTCGGCGACACCTTCGAAGCCGTTTCCATCATCGGGTCCACCTTCACCGGCCGGATCGTTTCACAACAGATGGCGGGCGACCGGGCCGGGATTATTCCGGAAATTTCCGGGCGTGGCTGGGTCACCGGCATTCACCAACACATGCTCGACCCAAGCGACCCCTGGCCTGGCGGCTACAAGCTTAGCGATACCTGGGGTGCGTGATTGTCGGGCTGAGGTGACGTAGAGAATGACTGGTCTTGTTGGGGTGTTTCCCTAGCGGGACTTGTCATAAATATCGATATGGCTCTACTGGCAAGCTTCCTTACGTCATTCGTCTATAAGGAAAAACGTCAAGTAAACTGAATTCCTCAACTCCATTCCTCTAAAGCGAATTTTGGAGGAAAGGAAAAATTACCAGTATCGGCCGGTTAAGACTTGTGAGTGGTGCAGGAAAGCATTTTAGTAGCGCCAAGACCTGAATATTTGCGAACGCATGATTATGGACAAATTGGCGAAAAGAGGCGTTTGCCTCATTGGTTGCGGTTTCATGGGCAAGGCTCTGGTGGAAGCCTGGCTGGCAAAGGGAATGCCTGCCGGTTCCATCTACGTGCGCGATCCCCGACCATCCGGCTGGCTGCAAAGCCAGGCGGGCGTCAACATCAACGAGCCTTTCCCGGCGTCTCCGGCCGCGATTGTCATCGCCACTCGTCCGCAGATCGTGGAGAAGGTTCTGGCGCCGCTCGGCTCCTTCGGTGGTGGCGAAACGGTGATCCTGTCGATTGCGGCCAGTAAACCGATTTCGGTGCTGGAAAAGCAATTCCCGGATGGAACGCCAATCATTCGCGCGATGCCCAACCTGCCGGCAACGGTCGGCTCTGCTGTCTCGACCTTTGTTGCCAACGAGGCGCTGACTGCCAGCCAGAAGGTGGAAGCCCTCAAGCTGATTGCCGCCTTCGGCTCGGTTGTTGAATTGCCGGACGAAGGCCTGCTGCCGGTGGTTACTGCCTTGTCCGGTGCGGGGCCTGCCTATGTGTTTGCCATGGCCGAGGCCTTTGCCGCGGCAGGGGCACGCCTTGGTCTGCCGGAGGACCTTGCTCATGAGTTGGCCGTGCGCACAGTGGCCGGCGCCGGGCGCATGCTTGCGCAGCCAGACGCGGATGCGACCGGGTTCCGCGTCGCCGTGACGTCCAAAGGCGGCACGACCGAAGCAGGCATGCTGGAGTTCATGGCTGACGAGAACGGCATTCAGGATCTCGCCCGCCGCACGGTTGAAGCCGCTGCCGAGCGCTGCAAGGAACTGTCCGGACTGAAACCTGCCGAGCAGCCCCGGACCCTGCGGCTCGTCAGGGACTAGTGGCGGTTTCCAGCAGACCCCACCTGGCTCTTCTGTAGGTCTCTAGGCCTTCAGAACTGAGGCTATATCCGAGGTTTGCAGCCGTTGGTAAGCGGATTTGATTGTGCTGCCAAAGGCCGCTGATCCTGGCAGGTCGTCGCCGAAAACCTCCGAGAGCGACAGCATCCTGTCGACATACGCGTTGCCGTCCGTTTCCTGCACAATGGTGCCAATCCTTGCGGACAGGGGGTCGTTCAACGGCAGCGAGGCGCCCGTTCTTGAAACACCGCGGCAATAGAGCATCCATGCGGCAACGGCGAGTGCGGAGAGTTTCCAGGAACTGCCGTCCTTCAGGTGTTGCAGGATCGGCGCCAGTAGCCGTTGCGGCAGTTTCTGGCTGCCGTCGGAGGCGATCTGGGTGGTCTTGTGGTGAAGGGCGGTGTTTTCGAACCGCGCGATCAGGGCCTCGGCATAGGCTTTGATGTCGACACCGTCCGGGACAGTCAGCGTCGGGGCCTGTTCGCTCAGCATGAGATCCAGGGCAGCTTGCCGGAAAACGGGATCGGCCATGCAGTCGGCAATCGTTTCCTTGTCTGCCAGCGCCCCAAGATAGGCGAGAAACGAATGGCTGCCGTTCAGCATCCGAAGTTTCATGTCTTCGAACGGGGCGACATCGTCCACGAATTCGGCGCCGGCCAGATGCCAGTCCGGACGCGGGCCGGCAAACCGGTCCTCGATCACCCACTGGCGGAACGTTTCGCACAGGATGCCGTTCCGGTCCTTGCGGCCAAGAGCGTTCTCCAGGGTCTCGAACGAACTGTCCGTCATGGCCGGGGTGATGCGATCCACCATGGAACAGGGAAAGGTGCAAGTGTCCTCGATCCAGGCCGCCTGGGCAGGGCTCAGAAGTGCCGCGAAGTCCAGAACCGCACGGCGGCACAGCGCGCCGTTGGCGGGAAGATTGTCACAGGAAAGGATCGTCAAACCGGCGAGACCGGCTGCCTGCCGCCGCCTGAGACCTTCCACCAGCACGCCGACGGCGGTGGAAGGGGCTTCGGGCGTTGCGAGGTCCTGCCGGATGCCGGCGTTGTCTTCGTCCAGCCTGCCGTCCTTCAGGCAATAGCCCTTCTCGGTGATCGTCAGCGTGATCACGGCAAGGTCCGGATCGGCGATCCGGTCCGGCAGGGCATCGATGCCGTCGCGCTTGGGGTGGACGGTCGCGCATATGACGCCGACCTGGCGCAGAGAGAGGTCATCGCCCGACATTTCGCCGACGGTGTAGATCCCGTCAGCCTCGTCAAGGCGCGTCAGGTCGTCGGCACCGGAGTTGAGCCGGGCAACCGCGACACCCCAGTCGCTTTTTGTTCCGCGCAGCATCTCGTCGTGAAACACCAGAACATGCGCCTTGGAAAAGGCGCCAAAGCCGATGTGCAGCAGTCGGATGCGCAGCTTTGTCCGGTCGTAGTCGACCGTTTCAACCAAGTGACTGATACCGGTCATGATTGGCTCACCGTGAAGTCAATGGTATCGCCCGTTTTCCGCTCAGTTCCGTTGACGGTCAACGTGCCGGCACCAGCGAGCCAAAGGGTGACCTTGTCGAAGGCGGGTTGCCAGTTGCCGGATCTTTGCCAATCCAGATGGACTGTTTCCCCTGTTAGGGAAAGGCAAAGCCGGGTCAAACAGCTCTCGCCTGCCAGTGCGTCCACCGTGTCACCGTCATCGTCATAAAATTGCGAGTGCCTGTCCGGTGTTCCTTCCGGCTGGGGATAGATGCGCCACGTGCGCAAGGTGTCGGAAGACGGTGTCGACCTCAGGTTTTCGGCTGCCATCGGCAGCACCGTACCGCCTCGAACGAACAGCGGAATGGTGTCAAGAGCCACCGGCACGTCGACCACCTGGCCGCCTTCATGCCTGCTGCTGCCGTCAAAGGCCCACCAGCCTTCTTCGTTGGCAGGCAGCGTGACCCGCCGCGACGTTGCGCCTTCCTCGACCACTGTCGCGACCAGAAGATCCCGGCCCAGCAGGAAGTCGAATTCAGCCTCCCGGCAGGCAGGGTCGTTCGGGTAATCCAGGAACAGAGGCCGCAGCATCGGCTCGCCTTCGGTCACGGCACGGTGCAGCAGGCCGTAAAGATAAGGGATCAGCTGCGCCCGGAACTTCAGCGCGTTGCGTACGAGCGGCGTTATTTCCGGATACATCCAGGCTTCGTTGGCGGTGCCGTCGTCGTTCCAGGAATGGATCGTGAAACGCGGATGGAAAATGCCGTTCTGTACCCAGCGCAGGAACAGCTCCGGCTCCGGCCGGGGGCCGGCAAAGCCGCCGACATCGTGGCCGATGTTGTAGAAGCCGGAGAGACTGAGGCCGAGGCCCATCGGAATGTTCCAGCGCAGCGTGTCCCAGCTGGTGAAATTGTCGCCTGTCCAGGTCTGGGCATAGCGCTGCGTGCCGGGGCAGGCGCAGCGGGAAATCAGGTAGGGCCGCTTTTTCGGCTGGTGGGCAACCTGGGCCTCAAACGAGGCCCGTGTCATCAGCTGGCTGTGCAGCGGACGGATCAGATTGACCGGGATCGGCTTGCCGAAGCCGGCGCAGACGGCTTCGTCGTCCCACACCTCATATTCGTTATTGTCATTCCAGGTGCAGGGAATGCCCCTGGAAAAGAGCTTGTCCTTCAGGTTTTGTTGCCACCAGCGGACAGTGTCCCCGTTGGTGAAGTCAAGGTGTGAACCATAGCCGTCCCAGAAAGGTGACTGCTCGGGTGTGCCGGTTTCACTGTCGCGAATGAAGAGCCCGGCCTCGGCTGCTTCCTTGAACAGCGGGTGGTCGTCCAGAAGCACCGGCTTGATATTGGCGATGAGGTTGATGCCGGCCTCGGCATAGGCGCGGGTCATGGTCTCGACATCGGGGAAGCGGTCGGTGTTCCAATGGAACACGTAGCGCTTGCCCTTGATGGCGGTATAGCCCGAGGACATCTGGAAACTGTCGCATGGCATGTCTTCTTCCGACAGCTTGCCAAGGAACTCCATCAGCCGTTCCTGTGCATTTTCGGAATCGGTATAGGCCATGGTCGAGCCGGAGTACCCAAGCCCCCACCGCGGCATGAAGGCGGTGCCGCCTGTCAGCCCGTGATGCTGCTTGACGATATCCAGAACGCTCGGTGCCCAGCTGAAGTAATAGTCAAGGTCACCATCGGCAGCGCGGAAGGCGCGGAAAGGCAGGTGGTAATTGTCTTTCTCGTTGCCGAGGTCGAACCAGCAGGGAGCCAGCGTGTCGTAGTAGAGCCCGACTGCGCCGAGCCGGCCCTTGTCGGTGATGGTGAAGGGAATGTGCTTGTAGAGCGGGTCGGTGGTTTGCGCGTCGTATCCCATGGCATCGAGATTGCGCATCTCGAAGCGCCTGCCGGTGCGCTCCAGGCCACCGGCCTTTTCGCCGAGACCGTAGTAACGCTCATCCGGGTTTCGCCGCATGAAATGATGATTGCGATGGTCGCGGCGCCCGATCATGTAGGCGTCCTGGGGCCGGTCGCGGGCGATCTCCTGCCAGGGTTCGCCGGCAGCGGGCCGGCTTTCCCAGACCAAGGCAAGCGGGGTATTGATGGTCAGGCGCAGGTTTTCCGTTTCCAGGACAAGCCTGCCTTCCTGCTCTTCCAGCACGAAGTCGGGGCAGGAGAAGCCTGCGAGGTCGTCCCGCGTACGGCCGTCGAACGGCACGTCGCCTTCCGGTGCGATGGCCCAGGTCCGATCCAGACGATAGGTCCCGTCCTTCAGCAGAACAACGCGGATGAGCGCATTTTCGAGAACCTTGACCACCAGGCGGTGCCGGTTCTCGACTTCAAGTGCGATCCCGGCGCTGGAGCGGCCCAGGTAACGCCAGTTTTTGAGGACTTTCATGACAGATCCTAGTAGCCGAGGAGAACGCGCGGCAGGAACAGGCTGAGGGCAGGTACGTAAGTGACCAGCAGCAGGAGAGCGACCAGAACCGCGTAGAAGCCGAGCATGGGTCTGAGTACCTGGCCGATCTTCACCCCGCCGACCGAGCAGCCGACAAAGAGTGCCGACCCCACTGGCGGTGTACAGATGCCGATACACAGGTTGAAGGTCATGACGACGCCGAAATGCACCGGGTCCATGCCGAGATCTTCCACCACCGGCAGGAAGATGGGGGTGAAGATCAGCAATGCGGGCGTCATGTCCATGAAGGTGCCGACCACAAGCAGCGCCAGGTTGATGATCAGCAGCAGGACGAGCGGATTTTCAGAAAGGCTCAGCAGCGTATCGGAGATCGAATAGGGGATATCCGCAAAGGCCATCGCTTTCGACATGGCGATGGAACAGCCGATCATCAGCAGCACGATGGACGTTGTCACCGCGCTTTCCAGGATGATGCCTGGAAGTTCGCGCGGCGAGATTTCCCTGTACCAGATCACGCCCAGGAAGAGCGTATAGACAACAGCAACGGCTGAAGCTTCGGTTGCGGTGAAGATGCCGCCGATGATGCCGCCCATGACGATCACGATCAGGCCAAGCGGCAGCATGGCGTCCAGCGTCTTGGCGATAACTTCCTGGCCACTGGGCCGTTCGGCAACCGGATATCCCCTGCGCTTGGCAATGATGCCGGCGACAACCATCAAGCTGAGCCCCATCAGGATGCCCGGAATGTATCCGGCAACGAACAGGGCCGCGATGGAGGTGCCGTTGGTAATCAGCGAATAGACGATGAAGGTTGCGCTCGGCGGGATCAAAAGGCCTGTCGGGCAGGAGGCGATGTTGACCGCCGCGCTGAACGCCGGATCGTAGCCTTCCTTCTTCTGAAGCGGAGACATCACGCCGCCGACAGCGGCGGCCGAGGCAACGGCGGAGCCCGAGATGGAGCCGAACATCATGTTGGCGATGACGTTGCAGTGGGCAAGCGCGCCGGGCAGGCGGCCGGCCAGAACCTTGGCGAACTCGATCAGGCGCATGGCGATGCCGCCCCGGTTCATGATGTTGCCCGCCAGAATGAAGAACGGAATGGCCAGCAGGGTGAAGCTGTCGAGACCGGAGGCGACCTGCTGCGCGACGATATAGACCGACTGGTCGAACGACATGAACAGCAGGAAAGTGGCGAAAGCTGCAAGACCGATGGCGAAGGCGATCGGTACGCCCAGGATCATCAGAAAGGCGAATGTCCCGAACAGGACGAGGACAGATTGGATATCCATGAAGTTACTCGTTCCCGGTCAGGTTTCAGTCCAGAGGGCCGCCGACGCTGGCGGTGCCTTCCTGCTCGTTCGGGCCGCGGCCAGTGCGAAAGAGGTCGGCCAGAAATGTCAGGCAGTAGTAGAGAATGCAGAGCCCGGAGAACGGGATCGCGATATAGACGAGGCCCATGGGGAGGCGCAGCGCCGGGGATACCTGTTGGGTTTCCAGCGTCCGGCTGACCAGGTCGAGCCCGCCGTAGACCATCACGACCCCTGCAAAGAGTGCGATGGCGGCAATGATGCCGACATTGACAAGAAGGCGCAGGATGCCGGTGGTGATGACGGGCAGCAGGTCGATGGCAAGGTGTCGTCGCTGGCCGAAGGTGTAAGCCCCGCCAAGCAGAGCAACCCAGATGAACAGGAAACGGGCCATTTCATCTGTCACCGTGCTCGGGCTTTGCAGCACGTAGCGCGAGACGACCTGCCAGACGACACAGGCAACCAGGACGGCGAAGGCGATGGTGATGACGAGACGCAGGACCATGTCCACGCCTCTGGTGATGACTGTCACGATATTCCTCCCGCGCAGGCCTCGTTCTTGCCGCGGCAACAGGCGCGGCGTGGGCTCCGACACTTTAAGACATGCGTCAGGAAATTAAATTGGTCAACCAATTTTCCAAAAAAGGTTGACTGATTTTGAAAATTGGACGAACAATTCCTCATCCGCGGCGGTCTGGCCTTGCAAGTCCCGCGGCCAACCGATCCGTTCCGGCACGGAACGCAAGTCCTGCGGCCAAGGCTGCAATTGGGAGGAAATCATGTCGAAATTCGTTAAGCTGGCGGCTGTTCTTGCCGCGGGCGTCGTCGCTCTGGGTTCTGCCGCCAGCGCCAAGACGCTGCGCCTCAACCACAACAACCCGGAAGACCATCCGCTGCACAAGTCGATGCAGTTCATGGCCGAGCGCGTTGAAGAGCTGACAGACGGCGATCTGAAAATCCGCATCTATGCCAATGCTCAGCTTGGCACCCAGCGTGAATCCATGGAGCTGATGCAGAACGGTTCCCTGGACATGGCCCGTTCCAACGCATCCGAGCTGGAGGCCTTCGAGGAATCCTACGGTGCGCTCAACCTGCCCTACATCTTCGTCAGTGCCGACCACTACTACGATGTTCTGACCAATGACATCGGCGCGGACATTCTTGCCTCGTCCGAAGACAAGGGCTTCATCGGCCTTGCCTATTACATCGAGGGCGCACGTTCCTTCTACGCCAACAAGGCGATCCATTCCCCGGCCGACCTGAAAGGCATGAAGATCCGCGTTCAGCCGAGCCCGTCCGCCATTCGCATGGTTGAGCTGCTCGGTGCCAACCCGACCCCGATTGCCTGGGGCGAGCTTTACAGCGCCCTGCAGCAGGGTGTTGTCGATGGCGCTGAAAACAACCCGATCGCGCTTACGTCCGCCCGTCACGGCGAGGTTTCCAAGTTCTATTCCGACGACGGCCACACCATGATCCCGTCCGTCGTGATGATTTCCACCAGCTCCTGGAACGATCTGACCGACGAGCAGAAGGAAGCCATGCGCACGGCCGCACGTGAATCCATGGATTTCCACCGCGAGCAGTGGGACGCCATGAGTGCGGAAGCGGTCGAGACTGCGAAGAGCGAACTCGGCGTGGAATTCGTCGAAGTGGAAAAGGGCCCGTTCATCGAAGCGGTCCTGCCGATGCATGAGGAAGCAGCGGCCAAGTCTCCGGTCGTTGCCGACCTGATCAAGCGCATCAAGGCAGCTGCGCAATAACATCTGAAAACACCTGAAAGTCCCGCCGGAGACCTGACCGATGCTCGAACGCTCCCATCTCGCCGACAACGCCTTGCAGGCGCTGCATGACGAAGACTATGACGTGCCCTTCAACACGCAGTCCTTGTGTCATGACGGCCTGATCTTCATGGGTGGGCGGGCATCGGAAAGCCTTGATGGCGACTGGACTTTCTGTGTCGATCTGCTCGACACCGGCCTCCGGCAGAAATGGTTTGCCATGCTGCCGGAGGCGCCGGAAAACCGCACTGAACCCTGGGACTATGATCCCTACATGGGGGAAACGGTTCCGGTTCCGTCCAACTGGGCGACGATTAAGGAGAAGTGGTACTTCTTCGAAGGCAGCGCCTGGTACACGCGGGCTCTCGACATGGAGACGGTGGACAGTTCCAAGCGCCAGTTTCTGAGGTTCGGTGCCGCGAGCTACGACTGCAAGATCTTCCTGAACGGCGAGTTCCTTGGTAACCACTACGGTGCCTCGACACCTTTCTGCGTCGAGCTGACGGGCAAACTGAAGACCGGCCGCAACTGGATCATGGCCTGCGTCAACAACACCCGGACACGCGACCGGGTGCCGATGCGCAATACAGACTGGTTCAACTATGGTGGTCTCTATCGGGAAGTGTCATTCTTCGAAACTCCGAAGACCCTTATCAAGGACTTCTTTCTTTACCTTGTGCCGGACGGCACATATTCCACGCTGCGAGCCGAAGTCGCCGTCGACGGTGTGCCGGCTGGTGATGTGACCCTTTCCATTCCCGGGCTTGGCATCGAAAAAGATATTTTGCTGGATGCGGACGGCAAGGGAACGCTCGACATTTCAGCCCGGCCGCAATTGTGGAGCCCGGAAACGCCCGTCCTTTATGATGTCAGCGTTTCGTGCGGCGAAGACCGTGTGTGCGACCGGATCGGCTTTCGCCAGATCGAGCGCCGCGGCACGGATATTCTGCTGAACGGGGCGCCTCTGTTCCTTCGCGGGATTTCCGTCCACGAGGACGATGCACTCCTCGGCAAGGTGACAAATGAGGATGATTTGCGCCGCCGCTTTGCCGATGCGCGCGAACTGGGCTGCAACTATCTGCGTCTTGCACATTATCCGCATCACGAACGGGCGGCTCAGATTGCTGATGAACTCGGCTTTTTGCTGTGGGAGGAAATCCCGGTCTACTGGGCCATCGATTTCGCCAATCCGGCAACCTATCGCGACGCTGAAAACCAGTTGTCTGAACTGATCAAGCGGGATCGCAACCGGGCAAGTGTCGTCATCTGGTCAGTCGGAAACGAGAATCCTGACACGGATGCCCGGCTTACCTTCATGAAAGGCCTTGCCGAAACCTGCAAACGTCTCGACCCGACCCGGCTGACTTCCGCAGCCTGTCTGGTGAACCACGCCCGGAACCGGATCGAAGACAGGCTCGCGGCGCATATCGATATCATCGGCCTCAACGAATATTACGGATGGTATGAAGAGAATTTCGATGACCTTGCCGCGATCGGGGAGAACTCGGACCCGGACCGTCCGGTGGTGATTTCGGAAACTGGTGCTGACGGCGTTATCGGTGAGAAAGGTCCGAAGTCTGGCCTCTTCAGCGAAGATTACATGGCCGAAGTCTACATCAGGCAGATCGCAACTCTGCGCGAACTTGGATATATCAAAGGCATGTCGCCGTGGATACTTTACGATTTCCGTGTTGAGCGGCGCCAAAATATTTTTCAGAACGGCTATAACCACAAGGGGCTGATTGCCGCCGACAAGAAAACCAAGAAAAAAGCATTCCATATCCTGGCCGACCATTATCGCGAGATTGCAGCTGCCGGGGAGGGTGCAAGGAAGGCCTCATGACCAGCGATGCTGCAAAGCGCCGGTACCAGGAAATTGCCGAACTTCTCGCAAGGCGTATCGAGGAGGAGGGCTACAGGCCCGGCGACAAGTTTCCGACCGAGCGACAGATTTCGGTCGAACTCGGTATCAGCCGCTCCCTGGTGCGCGAAGCTTTCATCGTTCTTGAAATCGAGGGCTATCTCGATGTGCGCAAGGGGTCCGGCAGCTATGTGGCCGCCGGCGAGAAGATTTCGCTTCATATTCCGAAAGCAGACTACGGCCCCTTCGAATTGCTGCAGGCCCGCCAACTCCTGGAAAGCAGCATTGCCGGCTTTGCCGCCAACACGATCACCAAAAGCGACATCATTCATCTGCGGGAGACGCTTGATCTGGAGCGCAGGGCGATCGAACACGGTGAGGAAGATTACACCGCCGACCGGCAGTTCCACCGGCAGATCGCCGAAGCAACCCAGAACAGTGTTCTGGTGGACCAGGTGGAAGACCTCTGGAACAAGCGTGAAAACAGTTCCATGTGGGCTCGGCTGCATGACCGCATCTTCGATCTCAGCTACCGGGCCAAATGGCTGGATGATCACGCCGAAATTCTGGAGGCATTGCGCCACCGTAACTCCGAGAAGGCGCGCCTTGCCATGTGGCAGCACCTGGAAAACGTTCGCCTGACCCTGCTTGAGCTTTCCGACGTCGGCGACCCTGATTTCGACGGTTACCTTTATACCCCGGCACAGGCCGCGCCCTGAGCGCCGGGCATCATGTGCGCCAGACGCAAGACCCCAAACACAAAACGCTGCAGCGATAACAACAAGAAAGACTTCAGGCGATGATCGAAAGCTGGCGCTGGTTCGGACCGCAGGACCCCATCTCCCTGAGGGATATCCGCCAGACAGGTGCACGCGGCATCGTCACCGCCCTGCATGACATTCCCAACGGCACCTTCTGGCCGGAAGAGGAAATCGCGTCCCGCCGCCGCATGATCGAGGCAGCCGGCCTGGAATGGGTCGTCACCGAGAGCATTCCGGTGCATGAGGACATCAAGACCGGGGCGCCCGGATGGGAAAAGTGGGCGGTAAACTGGGCGGAGACGGTTCGCGCCCTCGCGCGCCAGGGCATCAGGACGATTTGCTACAATTTCATGCCCGTGCTGGACTGGACCCGGACGGATCTCGACTACGAACTGGAAGACGGTGCAACCGCCCTGCGGTTCGAGTTCGCGGCCTATGCCGCTTTCGATCTGTTCATCCTGCAGCGGGAGGGCGCTGAGGCGGACTATGATGCTGCCGATGTTGCGCTTGCCGAAGAACGCTTTGCCCGGATGTCCATCGAGGAGCGGGACAGACTGACCGCCAATATCATTGCAGGACTGCCCGGTTCGGAAGAAAGCTACACGCTGGAGACATTCCGGGACCGCCTCGCGTCTTATCGCGGTATCGGCCGAGAAGAGCTTTTCCGGAACCTTCAGAACTTCCTTGAAATCGTCGTGCCGGCCGCCGAGGAGGAGGGTGCCGTACTGGCCATCCACCCGGATGACCCACCGAGGTCTCTCTTCGGTTTGCCGCGAATCGTCGGGTCGATCGGTGATCTGCAGCGAATTGCCGGCATGAACCCGTCAATGGCAAACGGCTTTACCGTCTGCTCCGGGTCGCTTGGTGTCAGCGCCGGCAACAATATTCCCGAAATCGTCGATGCATTGGGTGAGCGGATCCATTTCGCCCATCTGAGGGCAACCAGGCGCGAGCAGGATCCCCGCAGTTTCCGCGAAGATGCGCATCTTGAGGGCGACGTCGATATGGTCGCCATCATTCGTGCACTGCGGCGCATGGAACGACAAACGGGTAAGTGGATCCCGATGCGGCCGGATCATGGGCATCGTATATTGAACGATCTCAGTGGAACCTCGACGCCCGGGTATCCGGCGATCGGCCGGTTGCGGGGACTGGCGGAGCTGCGCGGTGTGACCCGGGCGGTTGATATTCTGGACACAGTCGAAGCGGCGGCTGAATAGGTCATTCGGGCAGGGCAACAACCTTGACCGGGCGCGGTATCCGATTACATCCATCTGCTGAGAAACTTCACGGCAATGGCGATGGCACCGGTCATGCCCGAGATCCCGGAGACCTGAATGGAAAAGAATGTCGATACCCTTGTAGAGGACGGGCACGATGTCATCCTCATCGAAGGACTGAAAGTCGCGACGCAGATCGGCATTCTGGACAGCGAGAAAAACCGGACACAAACCGTCTGCTTCGATATCGAAATGCAGACCGTTACCGGCTATCGCCGGATCGTGTGCGAAACGGGTGCGTTTGTTTCCTATGCCGACGCGGTCGAATTCATTCTGCAGAAGGCAGCCTCCGGCGGTCATATCGACCTGGTCGAGGATTGGGCTGAAGCCGTTGCGGATTTCGTTTTGACGAATGAGCTGGTTGAAGGCGTCAGCGTGAAGGTCACCAAGCCGGACATCTTTGAGGAAGCCGCGGGTGTCGGCATTCGCATCAAGCGCCGCCGGCCGTCCCGTTGACCTTGCCCTCTCACCGCATTTTCCTATCTGCCCTGAAACCTGCCTGATCCCGCCCGGCTTTTCCGGGCAAGAGGTTCGACACCGGGAGCCCCGCCTCACATGATTTCCGCCGACCGCCTGCTGCCTCTCTGGCTCAAATATCGCGACGCTCTCGAAGCGCCGATCCGAACCTTCGAATTTGAAAAGTTTGGCCGGCGGTTCGAGGACCGCACCTATCAGATGGGCGTCCTGAACCTGTCACCGGACAGCACCTATCGCGAAACGGTCTGCCATACCTTCGAAGCGGCGCTTTATCGTGGTCGGCGCATGACGCTGGAGGGGGCGGCGATGGTCGACATCGGCGCGGAGTCGACCGGCGAGACTGCGGACATCGTCGCGGCCGAGCGTCAGATCGACCGCATGCGCCCGGTCGTAAAGGCTCTTGCCGACGAAGGCATTCTTGTTTCCGTTGAAACCTATCATCCGGAAGTGGGTGTCGCCCTGCTGGAGGCCGGCGCAGGAGTGGTCAATCTGACGGGACGCGTTGACGACCCGGCCTTCTACGAGGCGATTGCGAAGCATCAGGCCGGTATCGTCCTGTGTTACACGCCGGGCAAGAATGCCCGTTCCGACGATTACCTGCCGCCGGCTGAAGATATCTTCGATCACCAGCTCACATTCTTCCGCGAGAGGGTCCATCTGGCCACGGAAGCCGGGATCGAGCGCCTGTGGGTTGATCCCGGCTTCGGCTTTGCGCTGCACTTGCCGGACGGGCCGGACCGGATCCGGTATCAGACCGACAGTATTCTCCAGTC
>NZ_CP011928.1:0-98619 GCF_001579905.1 Labrenzia sp. CP4
AGTTCCCCAGGGTATCAAAAATGGCACCCATGGGTCCCACTAGCGGCACCTTCATACAGAGTACAGTCCAGAAAACAGATTCTTCGTTGTACACGAAACGGCGTTCGGCTCCCGCCGAACAACAGTTCCCTTCTGACATCGGCTCCGCCGATGAAAATGGCTCTGAGAAAGAGCCTTTTGCGACGCCCGGGTCCAAAACAACCGGAAAAGCTTGCAGCAAGACCCGTGGATCCAAAAACTTTGCTTTTGCTTTGCCCACAATTTAAGGAATGGGTGGTTTTCTGACAAAACTCCGACCTGGGCGGACATAATAAACACGGTCGAAACTGTGATGAGAGGACACCTGTTGATCGCGGATTCCACTTGGAACGCCAGCAACCCTTGCGCTCGGCCGAGAACAGGCCGCGGTCGCCGTCGCCCTCATTTTCGAAAAACACGAAGCCGGACTGATCCAGTCTCCAGGCGCATATCTGAACGGCATCATCACGAAGGCGAAGAACGGGCAGCTTGCCCTATCCAAATCGCTCTTCCACTGGAACAAGGCCAAGGACGGCAATCGGCCGGAAGGGCCGGCCGCATGGAATTAAAGTAGATGCGACTTTCAAGCCATTCTGACCTGGCCGTCAGGCTCTTCCTCTACCTCGACGCTCAGGAGGACAAAGAACGCCGGGTTTTGACGCCCGAACTCTGTCAGGTTCTCGACACCAAAACGATCGACGGTGAATGAAACAACGTCGAGCTTGGCGAAGGTCGGACTCTTGGATACCCGCAGCGGAAAGTACGGAGGCATCATCCTCTCTCGCCCGATCAGCGACATTCTTGTCTCGGAAGTCATCTCGATTTGCGAGCAGCGAAGTGGCTGGCAGTTCGCGCAGTGCGACAATCCCGCAGGCTGCGATTGTTACATGAAAGGCCATTGCGCGGTGCAGCCCATGTACCAGCAAGCGCTTCACGAATTTATTCGCATTTTTGACAAGTTCTGTTTGGCTGACCTGCAAACTGACGTGAACGTAAAAGTCGCCCGTAGAGCCGCAGAAAAATATATCAGCGGCAACGGTTTGGTTAGCGGTGACCTTGAGCGGTACAGCAAGCGGCGCAAAGAAAATCGGTCGCTTACCGATGCGTCATAGTATTATCGATATTTGCCGACGGGTTCTTGCGCAACCTTACGTGTAGGATAGCGCCTAGATCCGTTCTAAAGCACTCAATTGCTTGACCATCTAGTCAAATCACTACCATCACACAAATTGATCTACTGAAGACTTGTTTGCGAGAGAATGAGCTGTCATATGGCACTCATGTCACGCAAAAAGTGTATTGCCTTCGGTATATTCCTCCTAAACGTGCTGCTGCCCGCCGGTGCACAGGCGGATTCCATCGAAGGAAAAGTCAGCGTTATCGACGGATCCAGTTTCCAGATCGTGGAGAGTGGTCTCACCGTGAAACTTTTTGGCGTGTCTGCGTGTGCCCTCACCCAACGCGCTCACTATCAAGGAATTTCGTGGCCTTGCGGAGCCGTCGCCGCGGGTTGGCTGACGGAAAAACACGCTCGGCTACACTATTCGTTGCATCAAGGAAGGATCGGGCGGATACGCAACCGTTCTTGGCCGCTGCTTCCTGCCGGACGGGTCCGATGTCGCAAAAAAAAGCGTTGACTGAAGGTATGGCGATCGCCGCCAGGGCCGAAGGTACTCTGATTGTCCCGGAATATGGGTCTTTCGAAAAAATCGCCCGCTCAAAATCCCTCGGAATCTGGTCGTCCACGTTCAAACTCGACGGCCACACATATCGAAAGTCATTTACCCAATGAGTAAGGAGCCGGGGCGGTGCCGCCGCGCCGATTTCCGCGATTGATTTAGGTTTCACGCCGTAATGAACCAAGAAAATAAACTGCCAGCCGGCCCCCTTCTGTTTCTGGTCGCCTATTCCAAATTGTTAAACTGCGCAAATAAAGGCGATACATCATCCAAAGCCCTGAAAAGCTACGGTATTTTGAATGCCATAGCCTGGTTCCAGGCAAGCGGTGAAAGTGTGTCAGCGCCCAGGCTTGCCGAATATTTCGGGGTAACGCCGACCGGCGTTCGACATCTCCTTGAATATTTGAAGCGCCTCAAGCTGATCGAGGTCGTCGAACATCGCGAAAACTTCAAGAAATGGCATGAGCTGTCGGTTCCTGAGCCCATGGTGGCCTTCTTGAAGGAAGTGCAGCGCGTGATCGGGGATCCGGAAGGTGCCCACGTCGAAGGCTCCAATATCGGCCTGCTTATCCATCACACTTCTTGCCAGATTAGAGAACGCCGGCGGCCAAGCGAGACGCCGACATGTGCATTGCAGGCAATCGGCTTCTTTATCTTCCTCGCGCGGCTGAACGCTCAGTTCGGCCCTGTCACACGGGGCAAACTGGCGGCCTGCCTGGACATGCATCCCAACAGCTTCAGGGGCAAGCTCGACTACCTTCAACACCTCGGGCTCATTACGATCCGGGCCGTTAGAGCTGACAATCATCCAGGCAGGGAAGAGCACATCAGCGCCGGCGAAGCCATCGTTGCCGAGTTCCGCCATTGGGATCTAAGGCTCCAGCAAGACACGGAACTCAGAAACTGTTGTGAGGATAATGAAACGTTCCGGCGCAGGAAGCGCGGAGCAGCCTGACATGCGATTGAGGGGGCAGAACAAGATTTGTTCCAAAGCACGCGCTAAGGTTGGGAGTGAGTGACCCGTCCCCCTTTGTTGGAGCGAGTTTGTTTAGCCCGGTCCGCCTCCATGGCTTCGACCTTCGCATTGTATTCTTCAACCTGCTCCTCAATTTTCTTGGCGTTTTTCCGAGAGGCGACATACGCCAGAACCGAGAATATTGCCGCCGCGCTGATGAATACTCGTTTGATCTCATTGTTCCAAGTGCCCGGAGCCAAGGTCTCCAGAGCGATGTAAAGCGCCAAGGTCGCAAGCGGCGGGAAGGCGACACAAAGAACGATAACGAAGGTTTTGCTGTTGTCCTCGGTTTGGTTCCAGCCGTTGACGGCTAATATCGCCGCAAACAAGGCACCGAAAAGCATAAGGATCGGCGACACCAGAATCCAAGCAAGCCAAGTTAGCCCAGCTAGAACCTGCCAACCACTGTGAATCGCGAACCCTTCCGCATGGTGTTTCTTGAGCGTCACCCCTTCGCTGATCAGTTTAGTGAGCATCTCATTTGCTTCCACCTTTCTGGTTTCGCAATAGAGATCAACGCGGTCCTGCGAGTAGTCGAAGCGCTTGATCACAGCCCTGTCTTGGATGCAGGAATGCATCTCCGACCATAGGGCGACGCGAGTTTGGGCTTCCAGTTTTGCTTGACGCGGTTCCGAGTAGCCGTGCTCAAGCCCCAGCACGCCATGCATCCAGATACTCAGAATAGCGGCAACGACAAGAACGATGACCGTTCCGACCCAACCCCAAACGAATGCCAACGCCACCCATTCGAAAAAGTCAGCTTCTCGTTCCTGATTGCTCATTCGTCTTCCCTCTCCGCTCTTGAGCTTCTGCCGATTTCGTGGACACCGCCTCAAGCTTGTATTCGTGGCTGAACTTCCTTCGTTGCGTTCCATCGCTCCAGTTTCATGGCAAACACCTTAACTTGGTGTCCACGAAATCGGCAGAAGCTCACTGGACGCCAACCAGATTGGCGACACGAATGCGACCGTCGATCGGGACTTCACGCGCTTGGCCCGGACAGAACCGATGCCCGGTTATACCATGGCGAACTTGGAAGTTAGCCGAGCCTGGTAAGCGGCAAATCTATTGTCGGAGTCACACTATTGGGTGGGCGCTGATGTGACAGGGGAGTGCTGCAAAAGTCTGTTGCGAAATTTCGGCATTCGTTAATGCTCTCAAGAGGTAAACAGAATTTGTGCGGCACCCTTTGGGCACGGCTCTAGTCGCTGCGCTCCCCGAGCCAGGCGCAGGCACCCGTCTCGGCCATCTGGTGACGATCCTCCCGCCTCCGGGCGTCGCCCTGCGCACTCCGTTTGCCATCCCCAAATAGGCCGCCCTGCAGGCGGGCATCATGCTCCTGTCAGGAGAGGGGAAACGCCGCTCCCCCTCCCCCACCAAGGGCAAAAAACGGTCTCCCCATCCTTCCTCACTCGCGCCACCGGCACGCCGGCGTCGCTCCCTCGTGCAGGACCAGGCGCAAATCCGCGTGCCCACCGGGCTCGCGGATCCACACCTGGCCGTACCGGTGGGCGATCCCCCTCCGTTTTTTCCCCTTGAGCGTCTGGCTTCGGAATTCGAAACCTCTGTAGGCGGCGTAGTCGATGGGGTTTCCACAGCCGCGCAGCATCTAACCGAGGCCTCTAGAAGCCTGCGAGCCGGCGCGGAAGATACTTCTAGGAAGGTTGCGGCGGTATCGGCTTCATCCGAGGAAACTGCTGCCAATGTCCAAACCGTCGCCAGTGCGACAGAAGAGATGGCATCTTCTGTAACAGAGATCTCGCGGCAGGTTTCCAGTTCAACACAATTATCGTCAAAAGCCGTCGATAGTGCGCGTGAAACCAACGAGAAGGTTCAATCACTGACGTCCGCGGCGCAGGTGATTGGCGATGTGGTCGGTCTGATCAACGATATAGCAGAAAAAACGAACCTTCTTGCCTTGAATGCGACCATCGAAGCTGCCCGCGCCGGCGAGGCCGGGAAAGGGTTCGCAGTGGTCGCATCAGAGGTCAAACAACTGGCGGAACAGACGGCGAAAGCGACAGCCGAGATTGCAAGTCAGGTCGGGGCAATTCAGGGAGCAACCTCTGATGCCGCGACCGCAATTGGCTCTATCAGCAAAATCATCGAGGAAATGAACGTCATATCGACGGCAATCGCGACTGCGGTCGAAGAGCAGGACGCAGCAACACAGGAAATCGCCCGCAACGTCGATGAGGCCGCTCGAGGCACACAGGGTCTTTCCGAAAACATTGCAGGGGTTAATAAAGCCGCCGAGATGACGGGTGCATCCTCGAACCAAATTCACTCTTCTGCGGAGCAACTTGCCGAGCAGTCCAATCACCTCAAAGCCGAAGTCAGCAAGTTCCTGTCTTCCGTCAGGTCTGCTTAAGAGGGCATATCGCGCAACCGGTAGACTCTACCGCACCTGTATACCCAAGAATTCTGGCTCGTCCGATTGGTAACTCTTAGGGTGTCATTTCGCCCCCATCCGGAACCGACCCCATGAAGCTGGTTCAGGATCACCTCGGCAAAGCCGTTGTCCGCGTCGGGATCACGCAATACCCGGTTGGCATTGGTATCACCGACAAGTCGCAGGTCACCGCGGATGTGTTCGACGCCTGCAACAACATCAAGATCGGGACCGCACTTTTTGCCCGTGTCTACAAGATCGTGACGAAGTGGTACGGCGCGCCGGTTCCGGAAGCCTTCACAGATGCCATCGAGGCGTACCAGACTGGGTATTTCGATGGGGAGTATGTGTTCATGGCGGAAGATACTGGAGAGAGCGTTGAACTGGGAGTTCCGGACCGGTCCGTCTCCGAAGAAGGTGCGATGGAAACGGAAAGCGAAATTGCTGGGTCGGACCCAAAGAACGAACTGCGGCAACAGCTATGGGCGCAGGATCCGAATAAGGTGGATATTGGCGTCGATCTGTCTGGGATCGGTGACTTCAACAGAGAATGACCAGCCACATCGTTATTGCCGCATATCTCTGTGATGCGACGTGTCAGCCACAGCAATTGCGCGTTTGGGACGGCGACAGTTTCCTGATTAGCATGATACGCGGCTCGGAGCGCGAGCGCGTCCTTGGCCTGGACACTGCGGAGATCAAGGGAAAGTGTTCTAATGAGATCCAGATGGCAAAGAAGGCCAAATGCCGGCTCGTCGAGCTGGCGGACGGCCAGCGAATTCAGATACTCCGGAACGGCAAGGACAAGTACGGCCGGACTTTTGCTCGAGTTCTCATCAATGGCAAAAACGTTAGCCAAATTCTTATCAACAAGGGGCTTGCCCGGCCGTGGCTCGGTCATCGGTAACCGTAGTGCATATCCTTTGAGTTCTTAATGCGCCGTAGAAGCTCCATCGGATCCATGTTGATCGCCGTAATTTCCTTTTGCGTCATGTTCCGCTATTCTGTAAGCAAGTTTGCGCCCCACGAGGCTTCATTTTGACAGCGTGAAGTTGCATGGCAGGAGTTCGTCGATCCGGCTTTTCGGATGGCCGTCGGCGATGGCCTCGAGGGTCGTCTTGAGATAGGCGAAGGGCTCCACGCCGTTAATTTTCGTGGTCTCGATGTGAGATGCGATGCGGCCACCTTCGTCATAGCCGGCGGAAAAGGCATTCTTCCTGTTCAATGCAATTGGCCGGATCAAATTCCCGACACTGTTGCAATCGATCTCGGCACGGCCATCGTGAAGGAAGGTCTGTAAACCGTCCCAGTGACGATGAATATAGGTGAACTTCTCGCCGAGACGAGACTTGGCGGAGACCCGGAGGCGTTGCTCTTACAACCATGGTCCGAAGGCGGCGACAGGAGGCGCGGTGCGGGTCTGTCTGGCCGAGAGCCGCTACCCGGGCGCCGTGCCTCGGATATCAGCTTCGACCCTGTAGAACTCGGCGATTCGGCGCAAGCCCTCGGCGGTGATCTCGGAGGCATCGCGGTCGAACACTTCCTTCAGTTTCCGTCGTCCGTGCGCCCAGCATTGCGCCACGCGGATATTATTCGGGACCTCATGCCTGCTGATTTTATGTATGCGGGTCGCGTAAATTCTATTGAAAGAACGCTACTCTGTCTCAGCTGGAATCAGCATATCGAGCGGCCAACCACGGAGAAAGAAGTAATGATCCTACGCCGCCAACCACGAAAACATCGGCCATATTGAAGGACGGCCAATGTGCTGCGCCAAAGTAGAAGTCAAGGAAGTCAGTCACTGCGCGATATCGCAGCCGATCCGTGACATTTCCGAGAGCACCACCAATGATCATTCCATAGGCCAAGGCCTCGAACCTGCTCGCGGCACGTATCAAAAGCACCGACAGCCAGACGCAGACGGCAAACGCCAGCACGACAAGAACAAACCAATGCACTTCACCCAGCAGTCCAAATGACACGCCGCTGTTCTGCAAGTAAGTAAGATTGAGACCAGGAAAGACGGAGACACTGGGAGTCAAACTGGCTTTGTTTGCGACGATGATTGACTTCGATACCTGATCGACAAAGAACGCAGTTGCAACGCCTGCCAACCCGATCGTCAGAATTGGTCTCATCATTGCCATCCTTTAGGTGCGCTCAATTACTCGCATAACTCGCGAACACTTCCGTCGAACCGTCCCGCCGAATCAGGAAGACATCATAGGCTTCTCGCATGTCGCTCTGATCCATGCCCGGTGAGCCGAGCGGCATCTCGGGCACGGCGAGACCAATCGCGTCTGGACGTTCTGATAGGAGACGCCGAATATCGGTCGCCGGGACATGACCCTCGATTACATAGCCGTCAACAAGTGCCGTATGGCAAGAGGCCATTCGCTGGGGCACGCCATTGTCGATCTTGAACCGCGTCAACGGTCCGGCAAACATGTCTTCGCCGGTCGTATTGAAACCATTTTCCTCAAGATGCTCCATCCAAGCCAGGCAACAGCCGCAACCGTTGGTCTTGCGGACCTCGACTAGACTTTGGTCAGCGAATGCCTGCGTAGATGACGACAATGCAAGAGTGAACATGAGAGCAGTGAGACATTTTTTCATGGAGCAGAGCCTTTTCGTTATGGATCGAATGCACTTATAGCCAAGAAGCGGTGATGCGGTTTGGGGATGCCGGTACTGTTCGCTTGCAGCCCGGGGAGCATCCGTTAAGACGCTCCTTGAGTATGGATCAGTTTGGCGAGTCGACCGTTGAAGCCACACCGACATTCATCAGATACCTCTTGCTCATTGAGGCACTTCCTCTTTTTCAGTCATTGCGCGGCGAATTTTGGGCACTGCGGTTTCTCGGGGCTCGTGGTAGTCGATAGCCCCAGAAAACTGACCGTCTGCTTTGAACAAGAAGACGCTCGCGGTATGGTTCATGGTGTAGTCTTCACCGTCTGTCGGTACCTTTTCATAGGTGACCCGGAACATATCTGCCGCTACCGCGATTTGCTCATTCGTTCCGGTCCAACCCCGGATGTTAGCATCAAAGTAACCCACATACTCAGCCATTGCGTCGACGGTATCGCGTTCGGGGTCAACTGTAATGAAAATCACATTAAGTTGGTCCGAGTCCTCGCCCATCATCTCAAGCCAACTCGATATCTCCGAGAGCGTGGTGGGGCAAACGTCGGGACAGAAAGTGAAACCGAAAAACACCATCGTCGCGCGGCCAGTTAGGACTTCAGGGCCCACCGCGTTTCCTGCGTGGTCAGTGAGCCGAAACTCCATCGCAGGAAAATCAAGGGGACGCCGATCGGAAGGTTCCGGTGCACCCGGACCATCGACACGCCACCAGCCGACGAAAAGAATAAAGCTGATTGCCGCGACGCCAAACACGCCATACTCAAGCAAACGCCGTTGCCGCATCAGCTCTCGGGTCCACGTGCGGCGATGCTAAGGATTGGAATCTCGACTGTTACTTCACCACCATCGGAAAAAGCCAGGGTCATAAGGAAACTTTCACCCTCGGTCATTTTCCGTTGCAGCCCCATCAGCATCGCATGAAGTCCTCCTGGTTCCAGAATCACTGCTTTTCCCGGAGCAATTTCGATTTCGCCGACAGGCGTCATGGAACTCACACCTTGGTTAGTCGTTGATGTCCGGTGAATTTCAGGTTTCAGCGCAATATCCGTACCAATGCTTCTCAGCGTTACTGCAAGGTCGCCGGTATTACGGATTTTCATGTAGGCCACACCGGGACGACTGGTACCGATGGATGCGCGAGACCATGCATCCTCAATTAGCACTTTGTCTGAGCCTGCCACGGAGGCGGCAGAGAACCCTATGATGATTACGAGTGCCGCCAGCGTTTGGGACAGTACTATTCTCATTGCCGTTCTTCCTTTGTAGATCGCAGTTCAGTTTTGAACCGCAGCAACTTCCGCCGAAACCAGGCGCCGCAGCTCAACATCGCCGAATGGATCCAACGGCTTTCCGTTTACGAAGAATGTTGGTGTCTGCCGCACCCCGACAGCTTCGACGTCCGCACGGTCTTGGTTGAGGATCCCAACGACGTCGGGTGCAAGCATTTGTGTACGCGCGGCCTCCGCATCAAGACCTGCGGCCGCGGCAATTCCGAGTATCAAACCTGGCTGTGGGGAGCCGTGCGAAGCCCACCTGGGCTGTTCGCGCAAAACAGCCTCCAGCACAGGCTCGAAGACACCTTGCATTCGTGCGGCTTCGAGGATTCGGATCGCTTCTTCTGATGCCGCACCGTGAAATGGCGTGTAACGTATCACGACACGAACCGCGGGTTCATGCTGCGCCAAGAGGTCTTTCACAATTGGATGAAACGCGCGACAGGCCTCACAGGCGGGGTCGAAGAACTCGACAATTGTGACCGGTGCGTTTTCTGGCCCAAGGACTGGTGAGTAGGGCCGAACAAGGACCTCGTTGCCCTCTGAGACGAGAGATTGGGCACTCTCCAAAGGCGCTTGGCGTTTCACATACCAGGCGGCACCGACGAAGCTGGCACTGCCAAGTGCGAGCACAGATAAGATCAATGCGCGGCGGTTCATTTATGTGTCTCCTTGAGTGACAGGGCGGACAACAGGCCGATGAGAGCGAACGCAACGAGCGCCATCAACGGGATGGGAACGCCGAGGAACAATTGGTTGGAGTCAGTGCAGGAAGGACCGGTTGCAGAGCATGGTTGAATGGGCTCAGGAATCAGGCCTACGTAAAGACCTAGGTGCCAGAGTGCGACGGCTCCGCCTCCAAGTGCCAAAACTACGCCGTAGCGACCAACTCGGCGGTCTTGCCACCAAAGACCAAACCCTAGGACAACAACCAGAGGAAACATAAAGGCCCGCTGGAACCAACAAAGCACGCAAGGCGTTTGGCCTAACACTTCGCCGATGAACAATACTGCGAGTGTAGCGACAAGAGAAACAATCCAGGCAAGGACTAGCGCCATTTCTCCGGATACGCGGGCCATAAAGTCAGATCCCCTCGTCTAGTGTGGTGAAAACTGCTTCGCCGGGCATGTCGTTGTACCAACTACTCTCCCTCAAAAGTGGCCGTAAATCATTTGTCAGGTTTACAGACGCGTTCCGGTCAGCGCCGGTAGAGGTGTGAATTGTTTTCATTTTGGTCAAATCCAATGCGAGGATGTCTATTGTGGCGTGGGTTTCCGGTAGAGCAGCAAAACTGGTTGCCAAAAAACACGACCACCAGTATCCGGCGCGTCCTAAAAACCTCAGAGTTCGTACACGTTTGGAGATCAAACAGTTCGAATGTGGCAGTAACTGACTACTGAATTACCTTTTTCGGAATACGTATAATTCCTAAAGCCACTAGAGGTTCAAGCTCAAATTTGCGGACGTGCTTGATTGTCGCGCGGAAGCAAATGGCTTAGGTTCGGCGCTGCTGAAAGTCCATTTCGCTCCGTATAATTTTGTATTTGGATAACTAATTCATGCTCACGATCGGCGGTCTTGCAAAGAAAACAGGCACGAAAGTGCAGACTATTCGCTATTATGAACAGATCGGGCTTCTACCAGAACCGGACCGTACTGAGGGGGGACAGAGACGCTATAGTAATGAGCAACTCGACAAACTTTCATTTATTCGCCATTCGCGGCAGCTTGGTTTTTCATTGGAAGCAATCCGGGAGCTCCTGGACCTCTGCGATCATCCCGACCGGCCCTGCGGCAAGGCTGACACGATTGCACGTCGGCAGCTTAAGCAGGTCGAACAGCGCATCGCGCGTTTACAGGCGCTTCGTACGGAACTGAAGCGAATGGTCAAGGAGTGTAGCGGTGGCCGCACAGCTGACTGTCGCGTACTTGAGGTACTCCGAGACCACTCCGAGTGCCTAACTGATCACGATGAGATCGGTGCTTAGGTATTACTTTGACGGTTATTGAATCGATCTTCCCCGCCTATTACTTGCTTAGCTCTGATGATGGATCATGTCTTAAACTTTATGGCCGTCTTCGGTTCGGAAATAAATCGGGGCGGCGGCATCGCAAATTAGACTATGAAAATCAAACAACCCACATGTTCCCTTTGCGGGTGAGATAGTACAGAAACCAGAGTAATGGGCCTTGTCGGAATTTCGTTCGCAGACAGGGAGCAACAGCTGCCCTTCAGAGTCTAGATTTTTTGGGTGGCCACCTCTTGAACCTCTAGCGACTATAGAAACTACATACATACTCGGTCGATACGAGGAACAATCACATGCCCGATGCTGCCCCCCTTCTTGCCGCCACGCAGTTACTCGATTACCGCGCACCATCCGTTGTCCGTCTGACTGAAGATCGGAAATGGCTCCGACTGCCTCAGTACGATCGCATAGGCGCAATCTACGACTTTGTTCGAAACGAAATCGCCTTCGGCTACAATCGGGCGGACAACATTCCCGCGTCTGAAGTACTTCGAGATGGGTACGGCCAGTGCAACACCAAGGGAACGCTCCTAATGGCGCTATTGCGCGGTGTAGGTATCAAGTGCCGCCTGCGAGGGTTCACGATTCACAAGGAGCTACAACGTGGTGTCGTCCCGGATTTGATCTTTCCGATCGCACCACAAGAAATTCTTCATTCCTGGGTTGAGGTCGAGTTCGACGGCAAATGGATTAATCTCGAAGGATTCATTCTAGATGCAAAATTCTTGAGCGTTCTCCAGCAGACCTTTTCCGGAAACAAGAGCTTGTGTGGTTTCGGTGCGGGCACCGATTGCCTTGACGCGCCACCGGTTCGTTGGGAGGGGCATGACACCTACATTCAAGATACGGGCATCGAGCAGGACTTTGGTGTGTTTGAAACGCCGGATCAATTCTATTCAGAGCACATGCAAAAATTCGGACGAGTGAGGGGCTGGCTTTACCGGTTCATCATACGTCACTGGATGAACACTCGCGTCCGTGCCATTCGATCAGGCCGATTAAAGCCCAGTAGGTCTGCAATCCATGATCACGGAGGGATCGCAGATGCCGCATGACCACCACGGGCATAGTCACGTGCACCTCGATCCTCAAAGCGGCGACCGCAGAGTCGGCGTGGCAATTTGGGCTAATGGCCTTCTGACGATCGCACAAATAGTGGGCGGCCTCTTTGCCGGAAGCCTTGCACTGATTGCAGACGCCTTGCACAATTTTTCAGACATGGCCGCGCTGATTATTGCCTTCGCTGCCCGCAAGATTGCGCGGCGCCCTGCGGATGAACGTATGACATTCGGCTACGGACGCATAGAAACAGTAGCTGCGCTCATCAATTATACGACCCTTATTATCGTCGGCCTTTACCTAATTTATGAAGGAGGAATGCGCCTGATTGAACCACCGGACGTCCAGGGCTGGACGGTCGTGATTATCGCAGGGTTTGCTCTCGGCGTAGATGCTTTGACAGCAGCACTGACCTGGTCGATGCAAAAGGGAAGTCAGAACATTCGTGCCCTGTTCTTGCACAACCTATCGGATGCACTGGCGTCCGTTGCGGTAATCGTCGGCGGGACCTTGATCATCCTATTCGATATGCGATGGGTCGACCCCGCTGTTACCATCGGCATTGCGGGATACATCCTCTATCTGGCAGTGACGGAGATTGGCGGACCGGTCAGAACGTTGATGCTGGGTAGTCCCCCGGACATCGAAGGACATTATGTCGTCGATCTACTGCGTGCAACATCTGGGGTTCGCGAGGTACATCACGTACACCTATGGCAGATGGAAGAGAACGCTCCAGCGTTAGACGCTCATGTAGTCGTCGAAGAAGTTGACTGGAAACAGTTGGAGGCAATCAAGTTGGAGCTGAAAGAAAAACTATCAGATTCCTTCGGCATCGTTCATACCACTCTGGAGTTTGAGCGCGAGGGTGTGTGCGAAAACGATGTTCCGTTGTTTGGGCATGATCGGTCTTATAAGCAAACGTGACATGCCGCAGCTAACGCATGGTGCGATCAAATCGGATTGCCGCGATGTTTGGTTACCGCGGCCTTGTGAGCTGTTAAGGCCGTGCGGCCGAACAATCGATCCCAGAGTTATCAGGGACAATTTGACAATTCGCCGTACATCGTCCCCGTAACCAGCTGAATTTACCGATTGTCGGTTCACGACAATACTACAATCGGTGACCCGACAGGCACCCGTCCAAAAAGATCGATTATGTCTTGGTTCATCAATCTGACGCAGCCGCTGGAAACCGCGGTGCCAATTGTCCAATATTCAGAAGTTCCATGTAAGCGATAGAGCGTGTCGCGATTTCCCTGAAAAATATAAAGCGCTCTCGCTCCTAGAGGATTTTCCAACCCGGGAGGCATTCCACCGTTCCGCCAACTCCATTTCTCGAGTTCCGGTTCCCGCTCGATCATTTCCTCTGGTGGTGTCCATTTGGGCCACTCAGTCTTGCGCGCAATCCGAGCCCGTCCTGACCATTCGAATCCGGCCCGACCAAGCCCCACTCCATATCGCATTGCCTTTTTGTTTTCCTGAACCAGGTAGAGATAAAAGTTTTGCGTGTCGACAACAAGTGTGCCCACTTTTTCAGGAGTGTTGTAATCAACTTGCTGGCGGTAGAAACGCTCTGGTACTTTTTTCAAGTTAATTGCCGGTAGCGGAAACCGCTCGGTTGGCATAGCGCCATACATCGATATGTAGGCTGGGTCTTCAGAATATGGCACTGGTTTTATTTGTGCCTTGTCAGAGGCACATCCGCTAACAACGACGCTAGCAAAGCATGCCGATCCTGAAAGAAAGGATCTTCTTGAGAGGTAAGTCATTCAGATACTACTTGTTTGTTTGGGGAAATAGCCAAGACATTTCAGATCAACCAAATAATGCTTTTTCTCTCCATACGTAAAAGTCGATCAAAGCGGTCAGATGAAACGCTCGACAAATAATCGTCCAAAGCTCGTACTTGGGTTTCTGTCTTCTTGGGCTAATGCAGCCCTCATTTGTAAAGGCACGCGCCGGATGCAGCCACGTGCCTGACCAGAGTTTTCGGCTATTGGGTACTCACAAAACGACCACTCTTGTGCCTAAAGGCACGCGTTCATAGAGATCTTCAACATGAGTATTGATCATCCGAACGCAGCCGTTAGAGACGGATCGACCGATAGAGGAAGGTTCGGTGGTTCCATGGATCCGGTACATGGTGTCCCGGCCGTTTCGATAAAGGTAAAGCGCTCTTGATCCAAGAGGGTTATTCGGTCCACCAGGGACACCATTTGCGTATTTCCGATATTTGCCGGGTTACGACGTATCATGTTTGCGGTGGGACGCCAGCTTGGCCACTCCGCCTTGCGTTTTATTACCGCCTCCCCTTTCAGCGACAATCCCGCTTTGCCGACACCAATTCCATAGCGGCGCGCCCTGCCGAAACTCTGAACGAGGTAGAGGAAATGATTTTTCGTATCGACAACTATCGTCCCAGGAGGATAGGAAAAGTATCGTACGGATTGCGGTTCGAATTTGGGGTCGATCTTGAACTGTTTCTTGTCATGTGCATAAGCAGGCATGACAAAGGCTCCAACTGCTCCGACGGAGCCAATGAGTAAATTACGACGAGTAATCATCGCTTTTCTCCAAAAAATTACTAACGATCGCAGGAAGCTTTGCAGCGATAAAGCTGCCACGTGTCAGTAAATTCTTGGAGGCCTGTCTTCTGGCTTTGGATCTTTGGAAAAAAGGCCAAGCAATACAGTATCTTCCAAAACCAATTCCGCCTTCAAAAATCTCGGTTCCAACGAACCCGCAATTGACACGCAATCGACTCCACACTTGGCTGGTTTTTGAGACTTTGCTTGGTTGCTCGTTCGATTGCAGCACCTGAGGTTATGCGACGTGAGTGTTTCGGACACGATCGAGGCGTTTTGAACTGCTTTTTGGTCTGGAAGCACCGGCTCCCCGGCTGTCTGGGCAGCACCAACTGCGGCGGCGGAATGAAGCCCCGTATAAAACACAATCAGTATGGTTAAGACCCAGTCACGCATTCGCAATACTTACAGATAAATTCTCAAGAAATCCATAACTGCGAAAACGGAAAATGAAATTTGAAACGCCAGCACTTTGACAAAGCTGACTGATTGAGAAAAGTCCGTCTACACCTCTTGAATCTCTAGCTACTAGAGAGACTATCTTGTAGAGCGAAAATGCAAGAGGTCGAAAATGACTATTACCCCGACAGTTCAAATCTGATAACCCGTTTCCGAGTCGAGGGCATGGATTGTGCCTCGTGTGCGTCAAAGATCGACACCGCTTTACGCCGCTTGCCCGGCATCGGGGAGGTGGCCGTGTCCGTGCCTGGAGCAAGTTTGGTGATCAGCCATGACGGCACGGTTTCCGACAATCAGGTCATGCAACGAGTGAGACGCCTCGGCTACGGCATCACGCCGTTTGACGAATCCCCGGCTTTAAGGGACGTAGACCCCGAGGCGCCGACGGTAGAAGCCGTTTCGCGGAACCATGCGAGCCACAACACAGAGCGGCCATGGTGGCGGACGCGCAAGGCCTTGCTGACGATGGCCTGCGGCATTCTCCTTGTCGCCGCTTTTTCTATCGGGCGACTCATACCGGCAGCGGGGCCCTGGGCTTTCCTGCTGGCCATGCTAGTCGGCCTCGTCCCGGTGGCGCGCCGTGCGTATGTGGCCGCGACCTTGGGCAGCCCGTTTTCAATCGAAACGCTGATGACTGTCGCGGCGGTTGGAGCGGTGCTAATTGGGGCCACCGAGGAAGCTGCCGTTGTCGTCTTGTTGTTTCTGGTCGGTGAGATGCTGGAGGGCGTTGCCGCCGGGCGTGCGCGCGCGAGTATCGCTGACCTCGCCGATTTGGTGCCGAAGACTGCCCAACTCGAACAGGGCAATGCGATCTCGGAAGTGCCCGCAGATAGTCTTTCGGTTGGCGACGTCATCGTTGTGAGGCCAGGCGATCGAATTCCCGCAGACGGGAAAATCCTTGAGGGTTCGTCCGAGATAAACGAGGCGCCGGTTACCGGCGAGAGTGTGCCCGGGCGCAAGGCGGAGGGTGACACGGTTTTTGCTGGCACGATCAGCATTGACGGAGTGTTGCGCGTCAGGGTCGCCGCCACCGCCGAGGACAATACGATCGCCCGGGTGGTCCGGCTGGTCGAGGAGGCGCAGGAAAGCAAGGCGCCGACCGAGCGGTTCATTGAGCGTTTCTCGCGCTACTACACGCCAGGAGTTCTTGTCCTGGGAGCGTTGATTGCGTCCGTGCCGCCGGTCTTGGCCGGCGCCGACTGGAGCGACTGGATCTACAAGGGGCTCGCCATTCTCCTGATTGGCTGCCCTTGCGCCCTGGTCATTTCCACCCCTGCGGCGGTTGCCGCCGGTCTGGCGAGCGGGGCCCGGCGCGGCCTGCTGATGAAAGGCGGCGCCGTGCTTGAGGGTTTTTCAGCGATAACGGCGGTGGCTTTCGACAAAACCGGAACCCTCACAGAAGGCCGGCCGGTGGTTACCGACATCAGGTCGTTTGGGAGCAGCGATCAGCGGTCGCTGAGCCTTGCAGCCGCGTTGGAGCAAGGATCGAACCATCCGCTTGCTCTCGCAATTCTGCAAAAGGCTGACTCCGAGAAGGCACCCATTCCGCCTGCATCCCAAGCACGCGCGGTCCCCGGAAAGGGCGTCGAAGGCCGAGTCGGCGGTGTGTCGGTTTTTCTTGGATCCGCGACCGCTGCTCGCGACCGGGTCAGCATGACTGACAATCAGATTGCGGTTGCCGATGCGTTCAATGCCGAGGGCAAAACTGTTTCAGTGCTGCTTGTAGACAACAAGGTTTCCGCTCTTTTCGCCATGCGTGACGAACCAAGGACAGATGCGATAGACGGCCTCGCTTCCTTAAAGGCGCGGGGAATTCGCACGCTGATGCTGACGGGTGATAACACCCGAACGGCCACGGCGATTGCAGACGCTCTCGGCATCGAGCCGCGCGCGGACCTTCTACCGCAGGACAAGCAACGGATCGTCGATGAACTACGCGCGGACGGCCTGAAAGTTGCCAAAGTGGGAGACGGCATCAACGACGCGCCGGCTCTGGCCGCCGCGGATATCGGTATCGCCATGGGAGGCGGCACGGATGTGGCACTTGAAACTGCCGACGCAGCCATATTGCATGGGCGGGTGATGGACGTTGCCCAGATGATAAGCCTGTCTCATGCGGTGATGAGGAACATTAAACTGAACGTGGGGATGGCTCTGGGCCTGAAAGCGTTGTTTTTGGTGACGACCGTCGCAGGTGTAACCGGTCTTTGGCCAGCAATCCTTGCCGACACAGGCGCAACAGTACTCGTCACCGCAAATGCAATGCGGCTTCTGGCATGGAAAGGGGAAACCTGAACTCGAGCGAGCTGGAGCTGGATGCGCTGCATTTTGGACGACTAAATCAACTCTAACCGATATTGCTGAGACAATATGAACGCCATACAGGTTATCAGACTAGATAAAACCGCAGAAGAAAACTTTGCGACAAAACTGTATCTTTGGCCATCGTCAGGTGCTTGGTGGACTTTGACGACCCAGAATAGTTAAGCAATCGTAGCCAAAATTGATCGGGGTTTTTCAGCACCACTCGTTGACTTAGAATTCTGAGTCGGTCCACCAAACTGGGATTGCAGGTCTTCCCGGTTAGGAAAAATGATTAACTACGCACGTTTTCTGAGGCCGAAAAAGGTTTAACTACGAGCGAAATGATTAGTCCAGACAATGATGACGAAAGTCTATCAAATCAGCGAGTTTTGCTGATCGATACCGTGCGAGGTATCGCTATTTTTGGCGTTGTGCTTTTTCATATTGTTTGGGATCTGGAGTTTTCGGGATTAATCGACGGATTCGCGTTCCATCCTGTATGGCTTGCATTCGGCCGCTTGCTCGCCGGAACCTTCATGTTTCTAGTCGGCGTGAGCCTTGTCCTTGCGCACAGAAAAGGGCTCAAGTTTAGCAGATTTGTAAGACGTGTGACGATGATCGGTGCAGCTGCGATTTCGATTTCATTGGTCACGTGGATCGCGTTTCCGCAGACTTACATTTTTTTCGGCATCTTGCACGCGATTGCGGTTTCTTCTCTTTTTGGTGTTTTATTTCTAAATTTGCCCGCCCTGGTCTCACTAATCTCGGGAACCGGCTTACTCATCCTGCCGCAGTTCGTAAAATTGGAACTGTTCAACACCCGGTGGCTCGCATGGATTGGCGTGTCTAGTTCCCCCCCACCCAGCAACGATTTCGTTCCAATTCTGCCATGGGCCGGATTGACCTTGATCGGCATTTTTCTAGCCAAGATTTTTTATATCAAAAACGGCGATTCACGCTCATTTCCTGATCTGCACAATACCAAACTGACCAGGATCCTGTCTTGGATGGGGCGAAACAGTTTATTGATATACTTGGTTCACCAGCCATTGCTCCTCGTTATCATTCTGCCCGTTGCGCGAATGCTTCGCTAAGGCCGAGGCTCCGATTACATCCTTCACAACACCAAAAAGTCATTGCTGAGACAGCAAAGGTCTGTATGGGTCGGACAGTGCTGCCTTTGGTCTGCTAACCGGTACGGCGCTACTCGATGTTTTCCTCGCGAGGAATTCAGCTCCCTTTTCCAAAAGAACATTTCGAAACCTAGAGTGCATTCCACCGTCGGCGTAAGAACTTACGATATTGCCGCCCCCTTCCCGAAGTTGTTCAACTGAGCTTAGGTCAGCAGCGATCTTTTCTGAAACTTTTTGCGGTGGTGGTTCCAACTGCGGGCACTGTCCAAGGGGGCCGTAGTCAGCTCCTGGGTTTTTTGCTGCGCCAAAACGATATCTTCCTTCACAAAACCGGAATTCTGGCGGACGCCGCAGGACTTCGAACGTGGTGGAAGCTTCTTTGAGATCCAGCCAGAAACTGAGGTTTGGATTGTCGTAGTGCCTCGCAAGATTTTCAGGTGTCATACGAAAAGGGAGTGATTGCACCTGCACGGAAGGTTGCCCGGCGCGCAATGCGTCCCGAACTAGAGCATACACTTCGGTGATTTGCTCGTCTGTGATTGCGAAGCACCCGGAAGACGAGCAGGCTCCGTGGACCATGAGCGCAGTTCCAGAGTAACCCTTCGCGCGTTCAAGTTTGTTCGGATACCCCAAATCAAATGAAAGGAAATACTTAGAGTTGGGATTAAGCCTCCCCAGCGTGACTTCATATATGCCTTCAGGTGCCTGGCGATCACCCTCGGCTCGTTTGGGACCCAGATCGCCGGACCAACGACACATCTCGTATGTTTTTAGAAGAACATAATCACCGGCGCGCCTTTTTTTCCAAACCTCAAGCTCACTTTCCTGTTTGAAAATTCGGATGAAGACGGGATCTGATCCCTCGACCCCTTTGTTGCGCATCAACGCCTTGACCTCATGTGGAATTGCAATTTCTCCGCGCGATTCCATTTCAATTGACGAACCTACACATCCCGCGAGCAGAAGCATGAAAATTGTCATGCTCACACTCAGGATCCTCCGGGCGAATTGTGCCGGTTCAAATATCTCCGGACGCATAACTACCTGACATTTCGCTAGAATACTCGCATCTCAGGAGGGCAACGTTCATTGTTCGGTTTCCTCGCAATAGGAATCGTTGAGGTCTTCTGGTTCTCTCGCAACAAGGACAGAACAGAGCTGTTACAAATGCGAGCACATCGACCGTACATTTGATTGTCCGGAAAAGTGGTTATTTTTTGTTTTTGACACTAGGGAGTTCTTAATCCCTTTTGCGCACTCGTCAAATTATTGCGATACACAAGCCAAACCAAAGGTGCGAATACCCCTATCGCGACAACGCTAAGCCAGCCCCAATTACGTTCTACAGTCTCTACTATCGCAACACCAAACACATATCCAAACGCAACTAGCAACGTGGTCCACAAGGCAGCGGATCCTGCGTTGAAAACAGTGAAACGCAACCAGGACATATTGCTTAACCCGACCGGAAATGCGCCGATCGTTCGCATACCTTTTGGATATCGGTACAAAAAAATGTATTTGGCTCCGTGCCTCGCAAGCAAGCCTTCAGCTCGTTTGACAATCACACCTAATCTTGGCAGCCGGCTTGTCAAATAGTCACCATATCGCCGCGCAAGATAAAACCGTGCTTCATCACCTAAGTATCCGCCAAGAAAGGATGCCGCAGATACTGCAAATATCGAAAGATCATCAGTGCTGGCAAAGATAGCAGCAAACAGCGGCAGAGCCCCACTTTTCATCGCACAATAAAAAAATAGTATCCCGTATACCAAGTACGAATTTACTCTGATCCATTCTTCAAGTGCGTCCATCGACTATACCCAGCCAACATATCGGTACTGTACATACGACGTTGGAACTGTGTTGGATTGTTTTTCCAAGGTAGCAGTGAGAGGCCCTCTGCGAGGGCCGTCTTTTTCGGCCGTAAGGCCATTCTCAAAAAGGTTGAATTGTCACGAGCGGGATCAGGCCGCCTGTAGTTGTTGGACGTATGCTGTGGAACCTCGTTTGGTCGCGGCGATCCAATCAATGGGTTGCTCTGCCTTCAAAAAACTTGCCGAAATATTCACCTGAATTGCCTTCTGGATTTCTTTTTAAGCTCTCGATTGTCAGGGTGCACGCCAAATCCTCCTTTATTTAATTCAAGGACCATCAACGGAAGAAATGTAAGCATATCAGTTTGTTGCAGGAGAAAGATAAAATTTTAGACAAGTCTAATTAGAATTATAGTAAAATGTAATTCAAATATTAGTTTATATTTCTTTTTATTTGACTCAATACTTACTGAGAAGCTTTTATTAAAATAAAATTCAAGATGACATCGTGAAGCCAGCCTTAAGGGAGGGCTTTGGGATGAAAAGACTACAAAATATACTTCTGCCAACAACTTTTCTGGCATTGTTGGTAACTTCTTCCGCGTCTGCGTCAGCCGATCCCGGGCGCTTTATGGACATGAAACAAGACGTCAAAGCACCCATCGGATACGTACAGTTTTGCCGAGACAACATTGGTGCTTGTTCAAATGAACGCTATGAGCCGGTCGTCGTAAAATTGACGGAAGAAAGATGGCAGGAATTGCTCGCGATTAACACGGATGTAAATCGTCGTGTTCGGCCAATGACCGATGACGATCTCTATGGCAAACCAGAGTATTGGACCTACCCAGACGACGGATATGGAGATTGTGAGGAATATGTCCTTGAAAAGCAACGAGAGCTTCTAAATGCGGGATGGCCGCGCAGCACTCTGCTAATCACCGTCGCAAAGGACCTCCAGAATGGTGGTCATGCTGTGCTGACAGTCCGCACGGACTACGGGGACATGATATTGGACAACCAAGCTGAAACAGTTCTGCCTTGGTATTCGACGCCGTACCGATACATTAAACGTCAATCTCCGTATTCCGCCGCGCTTTGGACCGGGATTGACGACGCCCGCGTGACCACTGTTGCCAGCGTACCAAGGAAGTAACGGTTTACTCTAGACGTCCTGGAGCCTTCCTCTGGGACCGCGGTCTTAATTGATGCGCAGAACAGTGAGGAAGGAGCCCGCTGATTAGGCTTCGGAATTAGTTGCGTTTTTAGGGTCGCAGCTTCTTTGGACATCATGATCAGTTCGAAAAGCTGCACATCTAATCAGGAGAAGCGTTTCTGCAAAGCGGTGTTCACGGCTTCTGATAGCAGCACAAGAATGATGATCGCCAGCGTCACCGTCGCTGCCTTGTCGTACTGAAACGAGCGGACGTAGGTCTGAATATATAGACCGATGCCGCCTGCGCCGACGACGCCGAGGATCAGGCTCTCGCGCAAATTCAGTTCGAACCGGAAGACGGTATCGCGCAGAACCAGCGGCGCCATTTGCGGCCAGATCCCCCAGCGCAGTTGCTGTAATCTGTTGGCGCCCGCGCTTTCCAGTGCCTTCACCGGTTCGGGCGAGACGGTATCGATCGCCTCTGCGTAAAATTTCGCCAGCATGCCCGTTGCGTGAAATGTCACTGCCAGGATACCGGGCAACGGTCCAAGGCCGACTGCACCGACCATCAGCATGGCAACCAGGATCAGCGGAATTGCCCGCACGATCGCAAGCAGCGATCGGACGGGCCGCCAGATTGCCGGCGGAACCAGTGTTTCCGCTGCCAAAATGCCAAGAACGACGGAAAACAGGACGGCGAAGAAAGTTCCCAGAATGGCAATGCGCAGGGTCTCCGCCAGACCTTGCAAAACTTCCGGCCAAATGGACATGTCTGGCGGCAGCATCCGGCCGAAAAATTCGCCCAGGCGCGCCTTTGCGCCGGGGAGCTTTTCCAATCCCATATCTGCGCTTCCCAGTGACCACAAGATGGCAGCGGCCAGCACAAGCCAGGTCACGGTGCGCGACATCAACTCACCACACGCAGTTCGGCGCTCGGAGACGCGCCATGATAAAGCTCCGAAATATCGGCAGCGCTTACCTGCCCGAAGGCCGGTCGAAGAGCAGTTTGCCGTCGCGCAGGCCGATGATGCGATCGGCGAAACGCTGTGACAGCTCCGGCTGATGCGAGCTGAAGACG
Source organism: Labrenzia sp. CP4 (assembly GCF_001579905.1). Taxonomy (NCBI): domain Bacteria; kingdom Pseudomonadati; phylum Pseudomonadota; class Alphaproteobacteria; order Hyphomicrobiales; family Stappiaceae; genus Labrenzia; species Labrenzia sp. CP4. Next base: position 22,646 of record NZ_CP011928.1, read on the forward strand.
ACGGTGATGCCGCGTTTGCGGGCAGCACCTGTAATCAGGCCGAGAATTTTCTCGGCATTGGCCGGGTCGAGATTGCTGACCGGTTCGTCTGCCAGGATCAGTTTCGGTTCCTGGGCCAGACACCGGGCGATGGCGGTGCGTTGCCGTTGTCCGCCGGAGAGTTTGTCCGCGCGGCGCGCGGCCAGATCGGTCAATCCGGTATCCTCCAGAACACCGGAGACGACAAGGTGATCGCGTTCACCGAAGCGGCTCCAGAGCGATTGCCAGGTCCGCATCCGGCCAAGCCTTCCGTTCATCACGTTCTGGTAAACGCTCAACCGGTCAACCAGCGCGAATTCCTGGAAAATGAAGCCTACCTCCGATCTTGCATCTCTCGGGGGACGTGCTGTCGCCGAGTAAGGTGTCTCCAGAACTTCTGCCGTACCGCGCCAGTTCCGCAACCGCCCGTCGAGAAGTGCCAGCAGGGTTGACTTTCCCGCCCCTGACGGCCCCAGAAACGCAACGGTCTCTCCTTCCTTCAGGGTCAGGGAGATATTCGACAGGGCTGGATGCTCATCGAACTGATGCGTAACATCGCAAAGGGCGGCGGCAACACTCATTTCAGGAAACCATAGCGCCGCGCGGTTTCGCGAACGCCTTCATAGACTTCCGGGTCGGCGGTAACGTAACCGTCCGGGCCGTAGAGATAGGCCAGCAGGTAGCGGTTTTCCGGATCGTTCAGGCTGAGCATCACCTTAACGAACTTTGCCTGCAATCCGGCATCAAGGCCGGGGCGTGCAATGACCGCATGACTCGGGATCTGTTCCGATTCCGCCAGAACCCTGACTTCTGCCTGCTGGTCCGGTGTTAAAAAGAGGTCCGCATATTGGCTCGCTCCGGAGGCATCGACCAATCCGTTTGCCATGGCCTGCATCGCCTGCTGGTATCCACCGGCAAAGAATTTCCTGCCGAAGAAGCTGTCGGCATCCGCCGCATCGGCAATCAGGCCCTCGCGGACAAACAGATCCAGCGGATAGATATAACCGGATTCCGATACAGGGTCTGCGAAGGCAATGTCACGCCCCTTGAGATCGGCAAGGGTTTCAATGCCGCTGTCCTTGCGGACGAAGACTCGTCCGGAGTAGCTGGGCTGACCCCGGTAGACTTCCGACAAAAGCGGTACCGCTCCGAGCTGATCTTCCGCGAGAACAAATGGCAGGGCGCCCATGAAGGAAATGTCAGCATCGCCGTTTCGAAGCGCCTCGACGGCGGCTGCATGGTCAAAAGTGACGAAACCGGTGACGGGGACGCTCATTTGCTCCGAAAGCCAGCCGGTGATGACTTTGATATCTCCCAGAAGCTTTTCCGGGTTCTCCTGCGGTATGAAGGCCAAGGTCAGACCCTCCTCGGCGGCAAAAGCCGGCAGGACGAAGCTGGCGGAGGCAGCGGCCAAGAACGTACGGCGGTTCAGCATCAAAACATCCTCTCGTCAATTGCGGCCTGCATGGTCTTGAACTTTTGCCATTGCTGTTCCGCGTCGCCCCAGTCACCTTCAGCGCTGGCATCGCCCACGGCCCTCAGGATGGCGCTGAGTTCATAGATTTCGGATTTTGCCGCCTGATTGGTCATCACGCTGGCGTCGGCTGCAAGATCCGGCGCAACCGTATCGATGAGCAACGCGATATTCTGGACATCGCGGGCGGGCAGAAGAGTGTCCAGGGTTGACGCGAAAGTAGTCAGCTCTTCCCAGGACAGGCGGAAGACACTGTCACGGCCTTCAAAGCGCTGATAGGGCTCTTCGCCATCGCCGATGGCTTCCAGATACGCCGTCAGGTCTGCTCGTTGCTCTTCGTCCAACCCAAGATTTCTGGTGTCGTTGAACCAATCCACAACGCTGGCCAGCGTCGGCAGCGAACCATCATGCATATAGGGGGCGGTGAAGTTAATGTTGCGCAGCGTTGGCGTTTCGAAGGCGGTAGCCGTGCCTCCGGGGAAGGGTGGCTCCGAGCTGCCGATATCGTGTGTCAGTCCATCGGTGAAATTCTGATCCGGCGTGTGGCAGGACGCGCAGGACTTGCCGTTCAGTCCTGGAAAATCAGTGTTGAAGATGGCTTCACCCTGCTTTGCCGCGTCGGAGGCCTTGTCGGTCAACCGGCCTGCCCGGTCGATTTGCGGATTCGGCAGCCAGTCGAACTCACGGACATAGGCGACTAGCGCATCAAGCTGGAACGGGGTCGGCTCCTTGCCGGCAAATTCGGTAACGATCACGTTGCGGATGAAACGGCGCAGACTGGGTTCGCGTCCGTCACGGCCATAAGGCGCGGTGAACCGTATACCGCGCATCGACGGCGTATCGAGGTGATCGTCGTTCCGGTCATTGAACATCGGATTGAAGAAGGCACCGTCGACATCCATTCCCCCGGGGCGATAGCTGAGGCCCGGAATGAAGAACTCCCTGTTGATGTCGGATCTGTTATGGCAGGTGGAACAGGCAATCCCGAGTTCCTGCGCAGGTCCGCCGAAGATCTCAGGACTGTCAAACAGCATGTCGCCATAAGCGACAAGCGGCAGGTTGGCTTCGTCTTCACCGGCTTCCTCGAGTTGAAGAATAAGGCGCGGCAGCTCGCTTTGATCGGCGATGTTTGATCCCGGAGGCAATGTTGCAGGCAGTTTCACTTCCTGTCCAGAAAGGAAAACCGTTTCCGGAACAGGAGCCAGCTTGTCACGGGTTGCAAATTCTGCCGGCAGGTAGTTGGTACGAATGTAATCGGAAACATCTTTGCGGGCGTTTGCGAATTCTGACTTGTTGCTTTCCTGTCCGCCTTGGCCCAGAACGCCGCCACTGCCTAGGGACGAGTTCAGGATGAGCCATGCCCTGCCAAGCTGGCGAGCGGCAGGCTCATCGACGGTGCGAATAGCATCTTCAAAGGCGCGGTAAAGCGTTTCGGCCTTGGCCAACTCAGTGGCTGCTTCCGGAGTTCCGAGCCCGGCATCCGCATTTTCCAGGTGACGCAGTATCCCCTGAGCAACGATGACCGTTGCCGCTTCAAACAGCGCCTGCCTGTCCTGCACCTGAAGAGCACTGTTAAGAGCAGCGGCTTCCTCGTCACTTGCCCGGGAAACCGCGGCATCCGGAAGTGAGCTGCCTGGAACGGCACGGTTCCAGCTGGCTTCGATTTTCTCCCAGGGGACTGGGGAAAGGTTTCCCAGAAACAAGGTGTGCCGATAGGCGGCTGCACGTGGAGCCCAGAGGGCTTCTTTGATTGCGGTGGCTTGCGCGATGACCGGAACAAGGCAGATCACCGCGCTGGCAAGGAGAGTTTTCATAGCTACGCCTATTAAGTTTAGCTCTGGCAAATTTTCTTAGGGTAATCTAACACATTGTCAAGTGGCAAATTTCGCGGCATACACAATCACAATGAAAACAAAGAGGATGTGTTCCATTCATGACCGGTCCTTCACCCAAGGTGTCCGATAGAAGTGTCGATGAACAGGCCAGCGGGTTCGAGGCTGTGCGCACCGCGCACCAGAGTGAAATGGTCGAGGACTATGTGGAACTCATCGCGGAACTGATTCACCTGAACGGGTCTGCGCGTCCGGTCGAAATTGCCGAGCGGCTCGGTGTTGCGCAGCCGACGGTATCGAAAAATCTTGCTAGGCTGAAGCGAGAAGGACTTATCCTTCAGGAGCGCTACCGCGATATCCGCTTGACCGAGGCGGGCCGCCAACTGGCGGAAGCCTGCCGCAAGCGGCACAGGATTGTCGTCGATTTCCTGATTACACTAGGAATTTCCGCGGAAGTGGCCGAGCAAGACGCGGAAGGTATCGAGCATCATGTCAGCGAAGAGACGCTGAAAGTGTTTCAGGATTTCGTGAAAAGAAACGCGTCCGGCGCCGACTGAGCACCGCTCGAGTTGGCGGCAACTTTTCGTCAAATCAATCTTCTAAACCCAGCAAAGAGCATATTGAGTGGAATGGGACCAACCTGTGCACTCAACGCGAAGCCGCAAAACTAAATGAAACCCCGCTGTGGGTCGTGCAGCGACTTATCCTTGATCGGCCAGAAACTCTAATCGCAAGTTGTACAGCTGGCGAAGCAAGATCAGCTCCAAGGAAGAAGGCCAGCGCGAGCAATCGACCTTCGAATGAACCGGATTTAGGCATCCAACAACAGGTTGACGGTTAACCCAGAACGTTGGCTTGAACACGTCTCCGGTTTGTTCGAGCTGGCGGCATTTTGACACCTGTGAAACACCTCGGACACCTTCTAGATGCTCAGGATCAGTCCTCGAAATTCGTTCAAAATGGCGGCGATGAAGAACAAAGTTCCTAATGAAAACGGCCGGAAGCCGATTCTAAAAAAGCTGACCGACTCCTGTGTTTCACATCCGATGATTTCGGTCGGGTTGTATGTCTGTGCCGTGTCGCTGTTTTTCTTTATCTTTCCCGGTGCCGATATTTGGTCGACCGGATTGTTTTATTCAGAAGTTTTCGGTTTCTGGGCGAAGAACATGGCGTTTCTCAGAGACGTAAGGTATCTCGGCATATTTCTCGTTCAGGTGGTTGCGACTACTTGTGTTGCTGTGTTCGTTCTGAAGTTGCTTATCCCCGATCGTCCACCGCTCATGCCACTCCGCCAACCCTTGTTTCTGCTGTCGACTCTGGTTCTTGGCCCCGGCGTGCTCGTAAATTTGATCTTGAAGGACAATTGGGGTCGCCCGAGACCGCAACATGTGGCTGAGTTCGGCGGAGACCTACCCTATCAAACTGTCTGGAAAGTCACTGACTATTGTGACCGAAACTGTTCTTTCGTCTCTGGAGAAGCGTCTTCCGCCATTTGGTTGACTTCAGTCGCCTTTCTAGTTCCCGCTACGTGGCGCAAAGCGATGCTGCTATTGGTGCTGCCGCTTTGCTTCATCCTGTCATCCAACAGAATCGCATTCGGCGGTCACTTCCTTTCTGACACATTAATTTCCTGGGGCGTAACGCTGCTACTCATTCTCGCAGTCTTTCATCTGTTCTTTCAAAGAACGCGGCCGATTGTGAGTGATCGTTCGTTGGACGAATGGATGACAGCTCTTGGAAGATTTCTGCAACTGAGTTTTCAAAGACTAAGGCGACGGTAAGCACAGTTTTATGGAACGGCCTTTCGTTTCCCCGAGTTTGATCCTATGGGCGCTGATTTCATGCCGGAGGAGATTTGCAGCCAAAGACTTCCGATATTATGCACTGCGGCAAACGACGCGGCAGAAGGATATTTTGGATCTGGCTAACAAGCACTCAGTATACGTGTTGCAGACCCGGCTGGCTTTACCGGCGGCACGGTTCCAAATGGTAACGCACACTTGCGGTGGCCTTAGTGTAATGAAAAGGATCGAACAACCTCTAAGAAACACCTCTTTTTAGTTCAACATCAGATTGCTTGATTGAACGCTTCCTCATTGTAGTCATGTTGCAAAATTCGGGGCCTACGGGCGTCACGTAATAAGTTGTCGAGCGCACTTCGTTCGGACTCAAATCTTTCACGCATTTCTCTATCGAGCACGCGTCCTTCTGGAAGCCTGGCTCGCATTGGATCCAAAGGTTGGCCATTAGCTAGCATCTCGAAGTGAAGGTGAGGTCCTGTTGAAAGTCCAGTCGAGCCAACATAGCCGATGATCTGTCCCTGTTTGACGCGAACACCTTCCTTTATGCCTTTGGCAAATCCGGTCTGATGATTGTAGGTGGTCGTGTATCCATTGGTGTGTTGAAGTTCAATTCGCTTCCCATAGCCGGAACTCCAACCTGCCTTTATCACGGTACCATCTCCAGCTGCCATGATCGGTGTCCCGCGCGGAGCAGACCAGTCCACTCCCTTATGCATTCTTGAATATTTGTAGACGGGATGCCGACGCATGCCGAAGCCGGATCGGAACCTGCCACCATCAATCGGTTTCCTGATCAGGAACTTCTCTGCGCTTTGGCCGAACGCATCGTAAAAGTCAGTAGCTCCATCGTCAGGCGTCCGGAAACGGTAAAATTCCAGCGTTGTCTTGCCATTGCTCAGCGCAGCAAAGTGGATCTCAGATCCGAAGTTACGGTCATCTCTGGAATATAGAAGCTCTATGGTAGCACCAGGCCTAGTCGAGGCATTGAAATCGATGCTAAAGGAAAACATGCGAACAAGTTCATTTACAATGTTTTTTGGTATGTCTTGCTCAAGTGCAGTTTGATAAAGACTATCGTATAGCGCTGGCGTTGGCCCGCTATGGGAGACACGATCCGCGTCAGCAAAGGCTGCTGCTGGAAAGGTGCTAGGCGGCCGGGCTTTGATGTAATCGCCGCCGTCTGATTGGGCAACGGTCGCTTCGTGTTTCGTATCGCTATACAGACTGATGCGCACGGGCAGCTTTCGCTCCGGATCGTCCTGTGAGGGCGCGTACGCTATTCGGAGTCGTTGTCCGTCTTCAAGTTTGGAGATTCCATACAATCGCTGAAACGCAAGTGTGATCGATGCAGCTTCTACTTCTGGAACCTGCTGATTTAGGAGGGTCCCCGTAAGGTTTTGCCCCTGAGCCACTGGCACAATGCTTTCATCCATTCCGGCTAACCGAATATCGTCATCGCGTTTTGACACGAAAGAAACGTTTTCCGGCGTTATCCGAACCGCATAGCGCTCCAAATCTGGCTGAAGCGCCAAATTGAAGTCGAAACGCCCAGGATCAATCACTGCTTCATAACCCATGTTAGTTGCATCCACCGAACGGGTCCGGATAAATTTGCGAACTTTCAATTCAATTTCCGATTCTGACAACGTCTTGTCCAAATCGAAATCCGTGTTCGATGATGGAAATGGTGTAAGGCTTATACTGACATCATTGGCCAATTTCGCACCGTACAGCGAGTCGGCAAGAAGAGAAGTTGCAACTCCCTCGGTTGCCCCTGTCGCTTCTTTCTCCGCACTCCTAGAAAATATGTTCAGCGTACTGAAGGCCGGAATTTGAGATGCAAGCGACGGGTCTTTCTTGGTAGCAAGCGTAGCGCTGATGAAAATATGTGGTTGAGCGCGAATGTTATCTCTGTCGCCCTCACGGGAGACAATATTCACATCTATTAATTGCTTGCTGGAATATTCAGTCGCCGATCGCAGAACCCTGTCTTCTTTGCTGTAACCGTTGTTCGAGATCGACAACTCATTCAATAAAGCACTCGAGGATTTCGCCCTTTCAACTTCGTATTGGCCATCAAAGGCAGCGAATAGCGCGCCGCCCATCAAGAACAGGGATGTGACACCAGTGAGTGCTGAACCAGCGAACCAGCGCAGTGAAACCCCTCGCCGGTCCGGCATGCCATACAACCCTTCGTAACCAAGCAGCGGCGGTTCTTGACCGAGTTCGATTTTTGAGGACTGGGCGTTTGGGGTAGCGCCAAAGTGCATTGCAATCTGTCCGATGTTAGGCAACTAATCTGCGGATCAAATTCGTTTGTGCAGCGCGATGCCATTAGATTGCCATCGCCCCTCAAACAGATCCTGTTCCCTGTTCCCTGTTCCCTGTTCCCTGTTTGCTGTTGGTTACTTCCGCGAAGCGGCCACCTCTTCGTTCACCAAAGCCCTCAGTTCCGCCTCGCCAAACGAATTGACGGACCGGCCGTTAACGAAAAACGTGGGCGTCTGGGTTACGCCTAAGACTTCAGCATCGGCGCGGTCCTGGTTAATCGTTGCAGCTATAATGGGTTCCAGCATCTGAGTTCGCGCAGCTTCTGGATCGAGGCCGGCCTCCGTTGATATCTGAATGATGAGTTCTTGTTCTGGCGCTCCGTCTTTGGCCCATCTTTTCTGGTCGCGCAAAAGTGCCTCTAACACGGGTTGAAACACCCCTTGTTTCCGCGCAACTTCCAGTACTCGGATCGCTTCCACTGATCCCTTGCCTTCAAAGGCCACGTAGCGAATCGCCAGGCGCACTGTATCGCCATACTCAGCCATGATATCCCTAACAACCGGATAAATCTTGCGACAGGCTTCGCAAGTAGGATCAAAAAACTCGACGATAGTAACAGGTGCGTCCTCAGGCCCAATAATGGGCGAATGAGGCCTCAACACCGCCAGTGTCTGTTCGGTTGGAATCGCTGCTCTCATAAACATCGGACGAACGAAAAACCAGGCCGCAACGCTGAGCAGTATCAGCCCAAATACAGCCACTGAGAGAACAATTGATTTGTTGTTCATTTGCGGGAAACCTTCAGAGATGAGGCCGGCAGATTTGGCTCAAGTACTATTGCCAGCCTTGCTAGCATTGAGATTATGGTTCTGAAGATCTTTTGGTCGTGCTGTTCCAGAGCAAAATGAGGCCAGTGATGACGCTTAGTCGCTAGATCGTCTGTAGGAACTTGACAGTCATCCCTAACTGCTACTTTCAGAGCAGTTGCTTCCGGCAGGCAACTTTTGGATACATAGGCCGGATCATGGAACAATAGCCAGAGCGCGCGCGCAGGCCCGTCGAGGTCAGCAGAATGGGCAAACTTATAGCCGTTACCTGTAGACGGGTATTTACGAGATTGCGATTTGGCCAAAAGATGTGCCTGAGTCGGATTTCTTAATTCGTCAGGCGTATACACCCTCTAGCCACTATAGATTCAAGTGATTTCTCAATTGGAAGAATAAATTTGTCGAACACAATACGACTTAATCCGAATGACAAAAAATGTGTTGCTTTGTACGCTTTCGCAGTGCTGTGCCACCACTGCCGGCAAAGGTGACCGAATGAACCGTATTATCGTTTGCAGTACATGCAAAAGCGACCCTCCGCCAGATCTGGATGCATTGCGTCGATCATTGAACGAGGCAGGAATGGCAATGGAAGTTACACAGATTGAATGCATGGGGGCCTGCGAGCAGCCAATTACGGTTGCGTTTCAGGGAGTTGGTAGAGCGGCATACCTTTTTTCCGGTGTTATCTTTCCGGACGACATTGCCGATATCGTCTCGACGGCCGGAAACTTTCTGGCAGCGGACAAAGGCTGGATCGAAGACGCCCGACCATGTGGACGTCTCCGGTTCTGCCTCAGAGCGCGCATTCCGGCGCTATAAGCCTATTTCACGTTCACAGTTACCGCAGCCTTGAGCGGTTCCGTCTCGACAGCAAGCATGCGGTGATCGTTGGAATTGAGCGTAACCTCAACCGTCGCATCACCTTTTGGAAGAGTCGGCAGGTGGAGCCATGCACTGTAGTGCCGCGCGACTTTCACGCCATTTACATATACGTGAGCATGGCCCTCGCCCAACACATGATCCAAGCCAGCCCGCTCGGGCGCAAAGGTGAAATTTTCTGTCATGATATGGAGATTGTAGCCGCTAACCGGATCCTGCGAGACACTGATTTTCAAGGACGGTGCATCGGGACCGCCAGGTACTGAGGTGGTCCTGTTGTGGTCGTGGCCAGCGGTTTGGCCGGAATGATTAGTTCTGAGCTGCACTGATGTGGTCTGCATCTGGTGATCGCTGGCTGATGAGTGGTCGTGACCGTCAAGTGCGACACCATTGCTTGCGGCAACAACAAAGCCGATGCCTCCGCCAAAGACCAGCCCGATGGCGAAGAGTGCGAGAGAGCGTTCCATGGGGTTTCAGGCTTCCTTAAAAAGAAACCGGGCAAAACGAGATGTTTCGCCCGGTCGGTTATGATTTAGATTCCGGATCAGGCCGCCTGCGTTGCGCCGACCCTCGCCCTCTCGCGCTGCCAGAAAAAACCTGCAAAACAACCAAGCAGAAGCCAGGCTGCCATTCCGACGCCAAAGGCACGGCTGGCAAACATTGCCCCGATCTCGGTCGGAACTGGGCCGGTGAAGGTGTCCGGCTCTGGCGCGCCGATCACGTGTGGTGCCAGCAGCAGCATTGCTGCTGCGCCCCAGGCCACCCAGTTACGGCCGAATGCGATCAGCCACAATCCGGCGCCTGCGGTAAGGACGGTGGCCCACCACCAAATCTGCCGGGCAAAAACATCCGCCGCCGCGACGCCGGGCACTTCGGGAGCTAGGCTGAATCCGGGCGCGAAGTGGAACGCGACGAACCCTGCAACGCCCCAGAGCAGGCCGTTGCGACCCGTTATAACCGCACCGCGCATTTCGGCAATTGCCATGCCGGCGAGCAGAATGAAGGCATAAGGGAGCAGGTCGGAAAAGGATGGCGCGACGTGCCGGAATCTTTTGAGGGCAACCATGTTCAGTATTTCCGCCAGGGCGTGGATGTCGGCCGGTAGTAGGCGCGGTATTTGACGTGCCGCAGATAGACAGCGCGCATCAGAGGGTCTGCCTTGGCCATCATCCGCAGCACGCCAACGACCACGATCCAGATCGCCACGCCGAGCACAGCGGCATAGGGCTTCAGGATCACGAAAATCAGAATGACCGAGGCAAGACCGGTCACGAGCACCAGCTCCCGGTCTGCTCCGAACAACAGTGTCGGGCGTGAAAGAGCGCGGTGAACCCGCGCTCTGTTGAGGCCCGGCGCATCAGTCACGAGCCGGTTCCACGATTGCCGTGTTCCCTTCCGGAGCAATTCCGATGGAGGCGCCGGAGGATCCGAACAGGCCGACGATGGTGGACGCGCCGAGCAGCACGCCGAGAACTAGAACGACGTAGGCGAGACGACGGGCAAAGTCGTTAAGTTCGCCGCCGAAGATCAACATTGCGCCGGCGATCGCAACCGCGATCAGGCCAACGGCGCCAGCGACAGGACCGTTGATGGAGGCCTGGATCTGTTGAAGCGGACCTTCCCAGGGAAGCGAACCACCACCAGAGGCGAAGGCTGGTTCGATGACGAACAGTCCGGCTCCGACCAGGGCGAGAGAAATCACAAAATTACGCGACATGAAGTGTCCCTTGCCTGTCGTTGGAATTTTTGTTGAGGAACTGAGATGCAACGGCTGAGCGAACGTCATACGTGCCGTCCCGAAAGCCGGACACAGTTACGATGTCCCGAACGATGCGCCCGTGTTCGGGGGAGCGCTCGATCGAGACAATGAGGTCAACCGCTTCCGCGATGACTTGGGGCATTGGCTGCTGAGAGACTTCCGCGATCAACTGTTCAAGGCGCGTCAGTGCGGTGAAGGCATTGTCGGAGTGAACCGTGGCGATGCCGCCCGGGTGGCCCGTGTTCCATGCCTTGAGCAGCGTCAGCGCTGCGCCATCGCGGACTTCGCCGACAATGATCCTGTCGGGACGCAAGCGCATGGTCGATTTCAAAAGCCGCTGCATGTCCAGCCTTCGCCCAGAAAGCCCTCAAAGATAAGGATTGGCTGCCCGAACCGATCCGCTGCGGCATGCCCACACATGAGCAGCAAACCGACGACGACATGGGCAACGTCGAAACTCTTCCCGTGGCGGCTGAATAATCAGCCGTCGCCGGTCGCGGGCCTCTCCTCCCGCGACCGGCTTCCCTTTCCAACGAAAGCTCACGGGACAGGATCATGCTTCAGCTTGAACTCTTCCAGCGCACAGACAAAGGACAGCCCGGAGCCACATGGTGGGCCGGGCGTTGGCAGTGCCGGAACATGAACGGATGGTTTCAGGATCGCGAAGACGGGAAAGGCCCGTGGTGCTTTGTGGTCTATGCACTCGGGGATTCCGATTGCGTCGTTTACCGCCTTGATGAAGCCGGAGTCCTCTGCCACGCCCGAACGCCCATCGATCAGCAGGACCGCATCATCATCGACGGGCGCAAATATGGCCGTCGTAATTGGCGCCACTAACCAGGTCGGCGCGGCGGGGGCCGATTGCCAGCCGCATCGAGCGGCCGGCAATCGGTTCTGTTTAGCGGCAAGCCCGTGCGGGCTTTCTTCCCTGCTCTGACGAATGGCCTTAAAGCCATTCTTAAGTTGTCTGGACGACAATCAACACAACAATAAAGCCTGATTTTCCTCGAAAAATCATCAGTCCCCGCTAAGCCTCCGGAACGCCCGGAGGCTTTTTGTTTCCGCCCTGTGCTTCAGTGTTGTACCGGTATGGCGTTGTCTGGCGGGAAATCAACGCCATGCCCTCAAACATAGAGCTGATTCATATCTGCACGACTGTGCCTCACATCTTGAAATTCCAGAATATCCATATTATCAATAAAATTTGGATTTTAAGGGAGTTTCCGATGCGAACTTTCACGACCGCCGATCTCAACAAACACGTCGGCGACGTAACTGATGCAGCCAGGCGGGAACCCGTCTGCATCACCCATCACCGCAAACCGAGATTCGTTCTCATGGCATTCGAAGATTATGAGCGTTTGCAGGGCACCAAGGATCCCCGCAAAGCCGTGACGCTGGAGACGATGCCTGCCGACGTCGAGGACGGGCTTCTGGCCTTGGCAGACCAATATGAGCAAGGAACAGGCGCAGATGATTGATCCGGAAACCGGTCTTGTCATCTCCTATAGCTTCCTTTGGTCAAGAGAAAACGCAAAAGGCGAGGAACAAGGCCGAAAGGCAAGGCCGGCATGCGTTGTCGTTCCATTGACGTCCAAGAGCGGCGACGTGGTTTTGTTTCCCCTCACAACGAAAGATCCCGGCGTCGGCCGCTTGTGCTTGCGCGTTCCGGAAACCGAACGCAAACGCCTGAAACTCAAGGGTGACGCCCCCTGCTGGATCCTCCTCGATGAGGCCAATACGGACATTCTGCCCGGATCTTTTCATGTCGAACCGATCAGCTATGACCCGCTGACGATATCCTATGGAAAATTCAGCCACGCCTTTGTCGGGCAAATCCTGAAAAAGCTCGCCGAGGCGATCCGCGCCAAGCGGCTCCAATTCGTTCAACGAGAACGATAATTGGAGGAGCTGTCGTGCCGGAACGGTCCATTTACGCCCAGATCGATGAAATCCGCGATGTTCTTGAAAAGCGCGAACAACGGTTTTCGAGCCTGCGCGGCCATATGGCCAGCGAGGAGGAGGAACACATTCTCCGGCTCAAATGCGCCCTCCGGACTCTCGAATGCGTCCGGGACCATAAGGATGAACTTCGAACGCTTGCGAGGGAGCTCAAATCTCTGACTGGCCTGACGAGCAGCGACAGCTAGATGGGACGGCCTACAATTTGAATTGCCACAGGAACAAAAAGAGAACATTCTATGTGATCGATCCATCACGCGACCGAGCAACTGATTAATGGCTGAATACCGCAGAAAGTGGGCAAGCGTCGATCAGCTTGCTCGCATGATCCTGGAACAAGCTATCGGCAAACAGAAACCAGTACTGCTTTCCCCGGAAACCGCCGTTTTGGTTGCCGATCGCATGCTCATTACCGACTCCGACCCATTCGTTCGAGGCTTACATTTCCGGGTCGAAACCTGGGACCGCGAAGGAAAACAGCCACTTGAGCTTTTGGTTGCGACGCAAAAGATATCAATTGGACACGACGCTTTCCGAACGGTGATGATCGACAGCCCCAAGGATCGGACGCTGTTGCGGCATGGAATTCGAGTTTTGCGGGACAGCGCCAGCGAACCCGATGCCGGCAGCGATTGAAGCCGTTTGGATCCTCAAGTTTTGGAACGGGGCTTTCTTGTCTTCCGTGCGCTCTTCTGGCCCAGGCCCATCTTTCTCGCAAGCTCGGATCGGGCAGCCGCATAACTCGGCGCGACCATCGGATAGTCCGTCGGCAAGTCCCACTTTGCTCGATACTCTTCCGGCGTCAGGTCGTAGTGGGTCCGCAGATGCCGCTTCAGGGATTTGAACTTCTTGCCGTCTTCCAGGCAGATAATGTGATCGTTGGTCACGGACTTTTTGATCGGAACCGCAGGTTTCAGCTCTTCAACAACAGGCTCCGAAGCTTCTTGAACGGTGGATGACAGCGCCGCGTGAACGGTTGCGATCAGCGCCGGCAGATCGCCCGAGGCGACCGTATTGTTGCTCACATAGGCCGAAACTATGTCCGCCGTCAGATCAACGAAATCAGGCTCAAGAGAGATGTCGTTTTGAGCAGCTTCGGACATAAGAATTCCTTTTCGCCAATTACCTAAATGTAAGTGAAGAACCGTTCTTAGGCTCGTTATACTACTAAGTAAATAGGTTCGGGCGGCACCCTTTGGGCACGGCTCTAGTCGCTGCGCTCCCCGAGCCAGGCGCAAGCGCCCGTCTCGGCCATCCGGTGACGATCCTCCCACCTCCGGGCGTCGCCCTGCGCACTCCGCTTGCCATCCTCAAATAGGCCGCCCTGCAGGCGGTCATCACACCCCTGCCGGGAGAGGGGAAACGCCGCTCCCCCTCCCCCACCAAGGGCAAAAATCGGTCTCCCCATCCTTCCTCACTCACGCAGCCGGCACGCCGGCGTCGCTCCCTCGTGCAGGACCAGGCGCAGATCCGCGTGCCGGCCGGGCCCGCGGATCCACACCTGGCCGTCCCGGTGGGCGATCCCCCTCCGTTTTTTCCCCTTGTCCCCCTCCCCCACACTCTCGCCGCCGAGGTCTCAGGAGCAGGAGCCGGGCTCCTGCCCTTTCGGGGACAGAACCCGCGTTCCACGGGAAGAAGGAGAGAAATAGATGTTTATCAAAGAATTCTGCGCGCTTGTCAGCGTGAGCCTGTTCAGCTTCGGGCTGGTCGCTTGCTGTGTCGGCCTCGCAGGTTGAGGGATCGCTCTATGACCAACAAATCCGAGTTCGTCACGGCCTATTTTTACGATGCCTTTTTCGGGGCAATGGCCAATATCTCCCTAAGCCGGGCAAACTACATTGCGGAAGTCAAACAGCGCATCAAGTGCAGCTTTTTCGATGTCGCCCGCCTCGATGACAATCACGATGTCTTCGTGGACGACAACGGCCTGACAGACGGTCTTCATACAATCGTTCGCCTCAAGGACTTTCCAAATCCGTTTGCCGGAAACCTTGTCATCGTGGGCAGGGATGAGCACGGAGACATTGCCGAGCCTCGCATGACCGTCGAGGAGATCGCGGAGCTGATCACGGTTTACCGGCCTGTGATGGATCCTGAATTGACCAACTTCGAAGGCCCGGACCTGATCGGAATCGGCCTGACAGGTTTGAATATTCGCATGGACAAGAGCGAACCCATCATCGTTGTAGATGGGGAGTTTTAAGCCATGGCGAAACTCACCAAATCGCAGCGCAAGGCCCACGCGGAGGCCGAGGCGGTCCTGACCAAGGATCGCTTGAGCGAAGACGAAAAAGACTTCGTGTTTCAGAACTGGCACGAAGGCGCGAACCACATCAACGGAGCATCCGGGGCGTTCTTTACGCCCTGGGGGCTGGCTGCAGACTTCTCCATCGATGCCGGGGGCGCTGGCAGCCGCGTCATCGATCTTTGCGCCGGGATCGGAATCCTGTCCTACTTCCTGCACCACCGCGCGAAATGGGCCGACAATTGCCCGGACCTGACATGCGTTGAGCTGAATCCCCGATATGTCGAGGTGGGCAGAAAGCTGCTGCCGGAGGCTCGTTGGATCTGCGCCGATGTCTTTGACTGGAGGGACTGGCAAAGGGAGCTTGGTGGAGAGCGTTTTGACGTGGCCGTGTCCAATCCGCCGTTCGGTGCCGTGAAGCGCGCCGGCAATGGACCGCGCTATCGTGGCCGCCAGTTTGAGTTTCACGTGATCGACATCGCGGCCGAACTGGCCAATCGGGGCGCATTCATCGTCCCGCAAGCGTCCGCCGCCTTCCGATATTCCGGCGCGCAATGCTTTCAGAGGGTTGAAACCGGTCCTGCGGCTGAATA
This sequence comes from Labrenzia sp. CP4, assembly GCF_001579905.1. Classification (NCBI taxonomy): domain Bacteria; kingdom Pseudomonadati; phylum Pseudomonadota; class Alphaproteobacteria; order Hyphomicrobiales; family Stappiaceae; genus Labrenzia; species Labrenzia sp. CP4. The sequence goes on from NZ_CP011928.1 coordinate 38,311, forward strand.
TCAGAAGTTGTCAGGGTTCCACATGTATGAAGGCGCGGGCGTCGATACCTCGATGTACAGGGACGATTGGAAGGATACCTCGATCATTTGCGAAATTGCCTGCTACGAGTTTGCCCAGGATCGCGCCCGGCAAGGTCAGGTGCAGGAGCGCCTAAGCGCCCTGCCGGTCCCGGTCGTCCCACTTCGCCCAGCCGAACAACTTGCGTTGCTGTGAGGGGAACCATGGGACCGATACGAAAAGTCAAAGTCTATGACATTGATTCCGGCCTCGGCGGCACGCACACAGTTTCCATAGTCGAAGAATTGCCGAACAATCGGATTAGCGTTCGAGTATGGTACGGCAGAGCGACGCCGACCGGTTGGGAAGCGTGGATTGAATGGGACGGTGCCACATTTGAGACAACGCACGACCAGTTAACGAACCCGAGAGTTTTAGCGCTCTACAAAGAGGAAACCTGATTCAGTTTTGAGCAGCAAAAGCAGCAGCGCAGAGCAAGCGGCGCGACCGGGCCGGATTGGCTAGCCCGGTTGAGGCAACAGCCTTGCTCTCAAACCGGAGGTAACGACGATGTGGCATTGGCCTATCAGCGTTACCCTTAAAGTGAAAAAGACCCGGACGACCTTGCAAATCGAAATCCGGGTCCAATTCATACTTTAGGGAAGGGGGCGGCGGGGAAACCTGCCGTCCCACTCCGGACAAGAATATAAGTCAATTCTCTGAATTTTCCAAATGATGGATGTCAAACAGGCAATCGGATGTCCTCGCGACATCGGCCGGTAGTGTGCAAACGTGAAAAACGGCGGCCAAGCGTGACAAAACCGTGAAACGGTGCCGCAGGACCGCTCCCGGAATAGCTGAGCAAAGGCCTTTTATCAAAATACCGATTTTGGAGCCCATTCCGCTCGCCTACCGCATCGAGCGGTAGGCCATCGGGCGAAGGGAGCCCTAACCCCCTCCCCTCGAATCTCCCCTCCCCTCTGCGAATGAACTACAGATCCTTTGGCATGTAGAGATCGCCGCCAGCACGATATCTGACTGCCATCGCCTCCATGCCCTCTTGACGAGCAGCGTCGCGGATATCGTGGGAAATCCGCATGGAGCAGAATTTCGGACCGCACATGGAGCAGAAGTGCGCGACCTTGTGGGCTTCCTTCGGCAAGGTCTCGTCATGCATCGAACGGGCCGTTTCCGGATCGAGCGCGAGGTTGAACTGGTCCTCCCAGCGGAACTCGAAACGGGCGCGCGACAGGGCGTCGTCGCGGACCTTCGCTGCCGGATGACCCTTGGCGAGGTCGGCGGCATGGGCGGCGATCTTGTAGGTTATGACACCGGTCTTCACATCATTGCGGTCGGGAAGGCCGAGGTGTTCCTTCGGCGTGACGTAGCAGAGCATCGCCGTGCCGAACCAGCCAATCATCGCGGCACCGATGCCCGAGGTGATATGGTCGTAACCCGGCGCGATGTCGGTCGTCAGCGGTCCGAGCGTGTAGAACGGCGCCTCGCCGCAGACCGCAAGCTGCTTGTCCATGTTCTCCTTGATCTTGTGCATCGGCACATGACCAGGGCCTTCGATCATGACCTGGCAGTCTTTCGCCCAGGCGATCTTCGTCAGCTCTCCGAGCGTTTCCAGTTCGGCGAACTGCGCTGCGTCGTTGGCGTCGGCAATCGAGCCCGGACGCAAGCCGTCACCAAGTGAAAAGGAAACGTCGTAGGCACGGCAAATGTCGCAGATCTCCTCGAAATGCTCGTAAAGGAAGCTCTCCTTGTGATGATGCAGGCACCACTTGGCCATAATCGAACCGCCGCGCGATACGATGCCGGTAACGCGGTTGACGGTGAGCGGAATGTAGGAGAGCCGGACACCGGCATGGATGGTGAAATAGTCGACGCCCTGTTCGGCCTGCTCGATCAGCGTGTCGCGAAAGACTTCCCAGGTAAGGTCCTCGGCAATGCCGCCAACCTTTTCCAGCGCCTGGTAGAGCGGCACCGAGCCGATCGGAACCGGCGAATTCCGGATGATCCATTCACGAATGTTGTGGATGTTGCGCCCGGTCGATAGGTCCATGACGGTGTCGGCGCCCCAGCGAGTCGCCCAGACCATTTTCTCGACTTCCTCCGCCATCGACGAGGTGACGGCAGAGTTGCCGATATTGGCGTTGATCTTCACCAGGAAGTTCCGGCCAATGATCATCGGCTCCGCTTCCGGATGGTTGATATTGGCTGGGATGATCGCGCGCCCGCGGGCGACTTCCTCGCGGACGAAGTCCGGTGTAACAAAATCCGGGATCGCCGCGCCGAAGCTCTCTCCATCACGGGGAAGCTTTTCGTTTGCAGCCTTGCGACCAAGGTTTTCCCGGATGGCGATGTATTCCATCTCTGGCGTGATGATGCCGGCGCGGGCATAGGCGATCTGGGTGACGGTCTTGCCGTCTTTGGCGCGGCGCGGTTTCTGCAGGTTAGGGAATTGCAGTGTCAGGCGCTCGCCGGTGGCAAAGCCGTTGTCTTCCGGCTTGACCATGCGGCCCTCATATTCCTCCGTGTCACCGCGGGCGGCGATCCACTCGGCGCGAAGGCGCGGCAGTCCCATCTCAATATCGATCGCCTGGGTCGGGTCGGTATAGGGACCGGAGGCATCATAGACCGTGACGGGCGGTTCGCCGGCGGTCGGATGGACTGCGATCTCGCGCACTGGTACGCGGATATCGGGATGAATTTCGCCCGGCTTGTAAACCTTTGTAGAGGCAGGCAGCGGCCCCTTGGTGATTTCGGGCGTAATAGTCTTGGTGGCAATGTTCATTCTGAGGCTCCAATCTTTCAAGTTGGAGACCCAGTTCGAAGCCGGAATGATGGAAAGACGCCATGACGCTCCGGATTCTGGGCAACGTCGTACTGCAGCGCTTGCACCGTCCCTACGCCAGTATGAACTGGATCAGGTTCAACGGGTCACTGCGCTGCCATCAATCAACGGCCCAGCAGTATCTCAGCCCCTTGCCGGGGCACCCCTGGTAACGTTGCCATCGGCCATCATCCACGTGCGTTTGTCAATACAGAGATGCTTGGCTCGACGAGGAAGTGCTGTCACTTTGGCGGCAAAAGGTTGAAGGAAATGTGCCGGGTGACTCCAAAAAGTTGTCCGCGGACAACAATGCGAAGTTCTTGTCGAAACTAGGCTGAAAAATGCACTTGGTTAAGCGTTTGTAAATTGGTAACGAATCGGAGCATATTGTAACAGCGCAGTTTGAGGCGTAGTTTTCAAAAATGCGCAGTTCGAGGATTTTTCGAGATGGACACCAATCTTCTGGTTGAAGGTGCTGCTGAACACCTGCCAACGACACTTTCGGCGGACGCGAATGAGCTCGCTCATCAATTGCAGATACATCAACGAAAAATCTTTCCACCTGCTTCTCAAAAGACTATCCGAAGATTTTCGCCTGCAGAAGCAGCTAAATTGATTGGCATTAAGGAAGGCTATTTACGTCAGGTCGCCGCTGATGGGCATGGCCCCGAACCAAACGAGAACGGTAGGCGCACATATTCTGTCGAGGACATGGATCATATACGTCAGGTCTTGGACGAGAAAAATGGCACGCCAAAATATGTGCCGATCCGTCGGGGAGATGAAAAGCTTCAGGTTATCACTGTAATGAACTTCAAAGGTGGTTCCGGAAAAAACCACCACATCTGCTCATTTGGCTCAGTTCTTGGCGTTGCGTGGATACCGCGTTTTAACAATTGACCTTGATCCACAAGCATCATTGTCAGCGATGTTCGGACATCAACCCGAACTAGATGTCGACGAGGGAGAAACGCTTTACGGTGCTATCCGTTATGAAGACCCTCGAGCCTTAAGCGAAATCATTCGATCCACATATACGCCAAACCTCCATATTGTTCCAGGCAATCTTGAATTGATGGAATTCGAGCATGAAACGCCCAAAGCAATGTCTGAAGGACGTTCAGCGTCCATGTTTTTCGCCCGAATAGGGGAGGTGCTGACAAGCGTTGAAAGCTATTACGACGTTGTAGTCATTGATTGCCCACCTCAGCTTGGCTTTCTAACGATGTCGGCCTTAAGTGCGGCCACAGGAGTATTGATCACCGTACATCCACAGATGTTGGACGTTATGTCTATGTCCCAATTTCTTTCTATGACAGCTGAATTGATGAGTGTTGTCGAAAAGGCCGGAGGGCGTACCAGCTATGATTGGATGCGTTACTTGGTTACTCGCTTCGAACCAAACGATGGACCACAAAGCCAGATGACCGGGTTTATGCGTTCAATATTTGGAAATCGCATGCTTCAACATGCGATGCTTAAATCTACTGCTATTTCTGATGCCGGTGTTACCAAGCAAACTTTGTATGAAGTCGAAAGAAGCCAATTTGTGCGCGGTACTTATGATCGCGCAATGGAATCTATGTCTCTCGTGAACCAGGAAATCGAAGACCTCTTAAACGTGACTTGGGGACGGAGGTAAGGGATGGCACGCAAAGACCTGATCAGTTTTTCGTCGGACGAGGATGGTGAAATCCAAGGGGATCCAAATAAATCGGATCGCCCACTGGCGGGCATCACGCCAAATAGACGGTCAAGTTCACCGGTTGGAGGCATCGCAAAAACTCTTGGCTCACTCTCAAGTCAGATGGACCGTGCTAGTGAATTAGAACGGCAACTGTTGGAAGGACAAAAGGTCGTTGAACTGGATCCCTCTCAAATAGACGATTCATTTGTTCGCGACCGTTTGGAAGCGGACCCGGAAGTCGAGAGGGACTTTGTTCAACAAATCGATGAGCACGGGCAATTAGTACCAATCCTTGTTCGTCCAAACCCGGCTCAAAAGGGTCGCATGCAGGTGGCATTCGGCCATCGTAGACTTCGGGCGGCCAGAAGCCTCAATCGAAAGGTCAAGGCTGTCGTTCGGGAGTTGAACGATGAGCAACTGGTCGTTCTTCAAGGGCAGGAAAACAGTGCCAGAACCAATCTTTCCTATATAGAACGTGCGTTGTTTGCAGCGCGATTGGAAGACCAAAAGTTCAAGCGGAATGTCATTATATCTGCGCTCAAAGTGGACAGAGCGGCTGTATCAAAAATGATCAAGCTGATCAAAGAATTGCCCGTCGAATTGATTGTTGCGATTGGCGCCGCTCCTGGTACAGGGCGACGAAAATGGATGGAACTTGCTGAGTTAGCAAAATTGGTTGATTGGAAGCCACTTCGAGAAATGTTGTCCGCGGACAACATCGCAGTGCTGACTTCGGACGAGCGTTTCGAATTCGTGCTTCGCAGCGCGAAGAAAGCAATAAAGCCGAAAAAACCAAAGATGGTGGTCCAACATGTTGAGCACGTACCGGTGACGATCAGATCGACCAAAAGCGGCACTACGTTCACCGTAAATGGAGCTAAAGCTCCAGGATTCGATGAGTTTTTGAAGGCTCAACTGAACAGTCTCTATGCGGATTACATGAAAGAGAGGGGGGAGTAAATGAGGCTCTAAACGAAAGAACCCGCCACAAGGGCGGGTCCAAACTTGAGATAAGCACGAGTGCCTATGCTCTATGTGTAGCAGCTAAAATCATAGAATCACTTGTAGCGCAACGCAAGTTCTGTCTTTGAGCAGAGCACGATTTCTTGCGTCTTTTTGCTTGTCTCGCATCTGAACACTCAGTGTCCGGTCGCGTTTATGCGCTTCCGGCAAAGGAGGACTTATGTCTTCGTCTCAGCAGATAGCGAGTTTTCGCAAGGTGTCTGCCGGGATCCTTGCGAGCGCGCATCTGGCGTCCCAGGAGGATCGGCCGAAGGTCACCAAAAAGGAAATCTCCCTGGTTCTGAAACGCGTCGCGCCGGCGCTTGGTATTGATGGCACGGCCTACCATGTCCTGGATATTCTCCTGGGCCTCGTCCAGGCGGACGACTTCCAGACAGGGAAACGGCCGGTGGTGGCGATCTCAAATCAACGGCTCGCCGAATACACACGGCGCACCACACGCACCGTCACCCGCTGCCTGAAGAAGCTCGTCGAAGCCGGAGTGCTTGCCTATCGGGACAGCCCGACTGGGCGCCGTTATATGTACCGCGGTTCAGACGGAGATTTCGCGCAGGCCTACGGGCTCGACTTCACGCCTGCATGCTTCAACTTGGAAGCCTTCAAGGCTCAGGCGGATGCGTTCCAGCGCCGGATTAAGGCAGAGCAGGAAGCCAAGCGGGCCGTCACGCGCTTTTCACGGGCGATCGCCGACGTGGTCGAATTGGAGCCTGCGGAGTTTCACGGCTTTGCAGCACGGGCCCATTCAGTTGTGAACCGGGATGAACTGACTGTCGTGGAAAAGGCGGGGATCCTGGAAACGATCTACACGGAAATTCTGGCTCTCCATGACGCCCACTCGTTGGAAATAAAGGATAAATTGTCATCCGCGGGTGACATTGATGTCAGCCCTTTATCTATTACAACCCAAACCGACTCTCTTAGAAGTAATTCTCAGCGGACTTGCTCTAACGAGCAAGACACTAAGTTTCCTTCTGACAACGGCTTCGCCGTTGAAATGGCTCTTGAAAAAGAGCCTTGCGGCGGTCGCTCGGAAACACAACGGCCGAAATCGCAAGCGGGCAGGGCAGGACCAAGCAAATTACCCGAAACCAACCTGGATGGCGTTTCCATAGGACTCATCCAGTCGGCATGTTCATCGGTACAGGCAGAAACCGGGATCAACTTGAACAGTTGGCCAGCCCTTTGTGGAGCTGCTGAACAGTTGCGCCTGCTGATCGGCCTAAGTCCAGCCGGATATCAGCTCGCTGTCGAGCGGCAAGGCAGATATCTGGCCGCGGCCTGCCTTGTGGTTGTCGCAGAGAAGGCGCTGCGGGATCCGGAGCACATTGCTTCGCCCGGCGGGTATTTCCGCGCCATGATTGACAGGGCAGGGGAGGGCAAACTCCACCTTCACAAGTCTCTGCATGGGCTGGTGTGAGGCGGTGGACGCGCGGACCGGGCGGCGAAAACTTGCGCTGACCACACGATAGACTTGGAAATCGATGAAGAAAATGCTATCTAGCTAGATAGCTAGCCAGTTAGTGAGGGCGAGATGATTTCTCTTCAAGATGCAAAGAACAGATTCAGCGCTGTGGTTGAAGCCGCAATGGCTGGCCGGCCTCAGGAAGTGTCCCGCAGAGGCAAACCAGCTGTCGTCGTTATTTCCTCGGAAGAGTATCGCCGGCTTCTCAGAGAAGCGAAGGGGCGGCGCGAGAGCTTTGCAGACCATGTCCTCAGCTTCCCGGGAGAGGGCATTGAGCGATCAAAGGTAACGCCCCGGGATGTCGAATTTTGATCTATGTTCTGGATACAAACGTGATTACTGCCGCAAGGCGTGCGGAAAGAGCGCCCAAGGTCGCTGCCTGGTTGTCGGATAAGCCGGAGGAAACGCTCTATGTGAGCGTTGTCACGCTTGGCGAAATTGAAAGAGGAATCCGGCTTCAGGAACGGCGGAATATGGATTTTGCCAAGCATCTTCGTCAGTGGTTGGACCGGACGGTTTCAATGTTTGGAGACCGGTTGTTGGAGTTTACCGCATCAGATGCCTTATGTTGGGGTGAGCTCTCCGCGAGAATTGGTCACAACGGCGCTGATCTGATGATTGCTGCTCAGGCTTTGACCCGTAACGGATGGGTCGTTACCGGGAACGCGTCTGATTTTGAACCGACAGGCGTGCAACTTGTCGATCCATTCGTTTGATTGGAAGTCTTGATTGCCAGATCCGCGTTCGGTGACGAAATCCGGGATAAGCTTTGCCGATCGCTCGCTTGCAAGGCCGGACCTTCGGTAGATGAACGGCAAACACGCTCGGCATTCGCCTTCGACAGCCAAAAATGCTATTATAGGTTAGAGAGTTAGGAACTTTTCCCGGTTCAGGCTCTCTATGGCGTCAGTTGCTAGGTCCGTAGTTTGGAGACTACCCCATGAACGTTCATTCCTCCCGTCCAGATCGTTCCCCGGAAGCCGTGGAACAGCGCCGCAGAGCCATTGAGCAAGCCACCGCAGCGAACAAACGGCAGGGCTATGTTCATGATCCGGTTCTGGAAAACGCCAACGCTCGCTATGTCGCCGGCGACATAACGATTGAAGAGCACCGCGCCGAGATGATGGCCCGCTTTCAAAAGTCCTGAATTCCCTTCAGAGAAGGTCCAGGCCGCCCCGGAATGGGCGGCTTATTTTTGTGAGGAATTCTGTTTGAGCAACGAACAAAAAGGCTCTTACACCTATCCGGACGTTCCAGGGGATCCGGAGCGCTCAGGCGTCCTGCGGAACAAGTTGAACCTCAGAACCCGAAGTGATCTGACGACCGCCGAATACGCGCTAACGACCTCGCGGATGGCAGAAGTCGTTCAAGGCCGTGGCCCCTCGGGCAACTTCGACGCTGCTCACTTAAAAGCCATACACCGGTTCATTTTTCAGGATGTCTACGAGTGGGCAGGGCATACCCGGAACGAACGCCCTGTCATTGATGGCGAGCGCGTTGAGCCGATCGGCGTCATATCGAAAGGCGGAACGTCCTTTTTGCACGGTTCCCGTCTGGAATTGGGCTTGAACGAAGCCTTGAAGCCGATTCAAGACCAGAGTGTCATGAAATCGGCCACTCCGGAAGAATTCGCCAGACGGGCGGCCCTGGCGCTGTCGGAGCTCAACTACGTTCACCCCTTTCGGGAAGGCAATGGCCGCGCCCAGGAAGCCTTCATTACGATGCTCGGTCAGCACTATGGCCGCGAGGTGGATTTATCCGTCATCACCAAGGCACGCATGATCGAGGCCTCCATCGAGACGACCCACGATCCGAAAAGCCCGTTGATGCAACATCTCCTCGAGGACTCCCTAAATCCCAATCGGCGGGAGGCCATCCGGGGCGCACTCTCGGATCTGGAACGGCTTGGAGAGAACCCGTTCGACCACAATGTACGCGCATCCCGTCCAGGCGAAACCCTGACCGGTCAAATCCTGGGACACAGCGACCGCGTTGCCAGCCTGTTGACCGAAAAGGGCATCGTCGCGCTGGACCGGGCGGACCTTCCTGTCAGGTTGCCGGCAGGCGATGCAGAAATCACGATCACGGTCCAATCGGATTTTTCCATTCTGGGCCAGCCGCCGGCACAGAATGCCGAACGTGTTCTTAGCTCCACCAAGGAGCGCCTTGAATCTCTCGTTTATGAAGCCGCCGGCGTCATGGTGCCGGAAAAGGTGCTCAGCCCCGAGGTGACGAGAGAGGAGCTGCAGGACCGGCTTGCGGTTTCAAAAGCTGCCATCAAATCGACCGAGAGCCTGGAGCGCCATCTCAAGGTCGTCTTCGCGGATCCTCAAAAGGTTATCAATCGGGTGAAAGACGCCGCAGAACTGGGCAAACTTGGCGATGCCTCGCTGGGTTATGAATTGAAGGACGGTCCCGAGAAATTCGGCAAACTCGCAGGGCGAGGCGGCATAACTTCCAGCCGCGAAGAGCGGCTTGCGCGCCGGAATGCCCTTGCCGGTACCGTGAACCTGCGTGCCATCGTGGAAACCCACATCAACGTGGTGCACGGGATCCGCAAGACGATGGCCCAGGAGCGCCGCGCCGTTGTCGACCAGGCGCGGGTTGAGGTCAGCGCGCCAAGCCAATCGCTGATGAAAGCCATTCAGGAAACCATGCCGTTGACCGAGGCGCACAAGGCCGAGCTCCGGCAGGTGATGGCCACGCTGGAAAAACGCTTCGGCACGGACTTGAGGGAGATCCGTGCGCACATGAAGCCTGAAAGGCATGCGGAGCTCTCCCAGAAACACGGCCTCGATCCCAAACAGATAGAGCGGGTGAAGAGCACCTTGAAAGTGCTGGACAAGGGGCGGGTTCGTGTTCGACAGGAAGCCCGCAAGCTGGAACAAGCGAAGTCGGCGGAGCGAGGCAAGGGCGGGCCAGTCTGCTAGCCAGGCGAAACAGATTGCGGAGAGGGCAGGGGGCCGGTCATCTTCCGGTTCCCATTGGAGCTATCCGAATATGCCGACGATTGGACAATACGGCCTTGAGCTCGTCCTCAACCTTGGGCGCAAAGAATTTCCCCGCCGGTTCCCGGCTCCTCGCTACCCAAATTCTTCCCGCCCTGCGGTCCTGCACTGGCGTTGCGGTCCCTTCGGGGTGCGGCCCGCGCTCTTGGCGGCCGTTCTTTTTGTCCATCGGCAATTCGAACAAAAGGAACCGGAAGATGACCGACAACCTCACCAACTACATCCAGTTCGCCGGTGACAAGCTCACAGGCAACATTGCAACTCTGGCCTTCGACGTCGATGTGACCGGCGAAGCCTTGCACAGCGACAACGAGAAAGCCCCCAAGTTCCGGCTCTATGCCAAGAGCCCAGCCGGCAAGCGCATCGATATCGGTGGCATCTGGGAGCGAAACAACGCCAACGGCGATCCGTACTTTTCGCTCACCATCAACACGGGCCACTCGAAGTTCTACGCGAACCTCGGCCGGTATCCGGATCAGGATGACGATGCACTTCAGGCCGTCATTCCGAATGACTATCTGAACAGCGATCGCCGGGGTTAATCCCCCGGCCTTCGGGCCGATGAAAGGCCCAATTGATCTCCGGGCTTCGCCCTGCGCGCTCCGCTTGCCGATGAGGCATCACCCAGCCGGGAGGTTTATGCTTCTTCTGTGAAAGCCCATCGTACTCCAACTCCTCACGAGTAAAGGATGAGCGGTTCCCCCAATTTTCACGCGGCCACGCTGCGCGCGTCCACGAGAAAATCGGCTCCCCCACTCACCGGCTCCGCCGGCCGCTGCGCGGTCCTTGACTCCCTCGTCGTGCAGAAGTGGGGACCTTTCGTCAGAAAAACGAAAGGACAAATCAATGATCAATCAAGTCAACACCATCGACGGCGGCAGTGCAGCTTACTGGGCCGAGCTCCGCGAGGCTTATCAAGTGATCGCCAGCGTGCAGTTTCGACTAGACGCTCTTAAAACGGAACCGCAGTACTGCGGATTTGTCGATGCTTACGGCGAACAGGAAGTCTTTGAAAACGTTGAACCGTGGGATCGTCTAGCCGCCGCTCAAGAGGCACTGAAGGCCAACCCGCGCGCCCTTGCCATTCTGGAGGCGTCAGGCCGGACAGCCGCATTTCTCGATATTGGCTTTTGAAACGTTCAATCGCGAGAGGGCGAAAGCCCTCTCGCAGTCTTCATCATGGTGACAGCCTGGCGCGCATCGAGCGCGCCAGACCGTCTTGGTAGGGTATCGCCGAACTTCTATCCCCAGGGACCTACCCCGATAGGACGTTTGATAATCCTGCTTTTCATCAGTTCTTCGCCTGGCTTGAGTTGCCAAACCGGGACGCGCCGACTTTCTCGGTCATGTCGTTCCGTCGGAAGAACATGGCCCGGCCGCAACGCAGTGGTTCGTTGCCGCTGGTGAAGATGATCTGTTCGTCGGATCGCATTTGCAGAACTTCATGCGGCTGGATGAGAGGACGCTGAGAGAGCTGGCGGGACCGGTTACGGGTGACATGACCACCGCGCGAGGAGCGGCTGACCTGTTCCACCTCGATTGTCGTCATGCCGCAGCGGTCGGAAATGTACCGGGCCGTGTCCGGATCGTTGATCGCGGAGAAGGAGACCCAGGACGCGGATTCGAACCACTTGGACGTGGCATCTTTCCCGCCGAAGGCTTCCCGCATCTGTCCGAGAGACTGAAATAGCATCAAGAGCGAGATGCAGTATTTGCGACCGGCATCACGGGCCGTCTCGATGATGCGCATGTAGCCGAGGCGCGCAGCCTCATCCAGCATGAAGAGCACCCGGCCGTTGACGTTGCCGTCCCGGTTATAGACAGCCTTCAAGAACGCACCGATGATCACACGGGCCATGCCGGGATGATTTTCCAGAGTGGACAGATCGATGTTGAGAAAGATCGTCGTCCGACCGTTGGTAATCGTATCCGTTCCAAACGTGTTGCCGGATACCAGCGCCGCATAGTTGTCATAGGAAAGCCAGTGCGTTTCCTTGGCCGCGGTCGCATAGACGCCCGAGAAGGTCTGAGGCGTCATGTTGATGAACGGACCGACAAGCTCTTTCACGAACTCGGTCGGAGCCGTGTCGTGGATGTCGGCCAGGAACTCTTTCAGGTTCTCCTCCGGTTTCGTCAGAATGCTCCGCACGGCGCGCAGCGACCGACTTCCCGTGGCGTTCTCTTGATCGGAAAAGACCACATGCGCGATTACGCTGGTAATGAGCTGTTCCGCATTGGTGCGGAAGAAGTCATCGGCGCCGGATGCAAGCCGCGGCTTTTCCGACATGAGCCAGGCCGCGACCGTCGCAATGTCCTCTTCGATTGACGAGCCGAACTGTCCGACCCAATCGAGGACATTGAAACCGACGTCAGATTCCTTTGGATCGAGACAGATAACCTTCTGTCCCATCGCGCTGCGGCTCTCAGATACCATCGGCGCTATCTCTGTCGATGGATCGAGGACGACCATCGAACCAGGATATTTAAGGCAGGTCGGAATGACTACCGATGTCGTCTTGTAGCCGCCCGATCCGGCAAAGACGATGCCGTGGGTTGATCCAAACCCCTGATCGAATGCAACGAGGGGAGCCTTGCCGCCTTTGCCCCAGGTCTCCTTATGGCGCGGATCGAAATTGACCTCCGTCACGCTATCCTTATCGACCCGGTAGCGCTCACCCAGGACAATTCCGCCTTGCTCCGGAAAGATCCTTGCAGCCATCGCGTTGTCCATCCAGTCGCTTTCGCCATGGATGGCCCGTCGGCCGGAAACGCGTTTCGGCCGATTGACGCCGAACGCCGTGTTTCCTTTCAGGCCGACCTTCAATCCGAACAGGCCGACGAAGAGCGCGCCGGTTGCACCACTGAGCGAATAGAGATCGGCATATTGCAGGATTGTCCCAGGCTGCACCTGAGACGAAAATGAATTCAGCCGCAGCACCTCATGGAGCGCCGCGATGGTGAACACCATCAGGCCGCCGATGAGTACGCCCACGCCAGCCCAGCTAACGTCGAGGCTGCCGCGCGCTGAAAAGAGAACAATGAGACCGAGGCCGGCAGCGACGAGGGAGGGGAGGGTGAGCCCGATCCTGCCGAGCATCATGTAGGCTTTTTGATTTGTGGCGAGCGCGGCCATCTTCGTCTCAATCCCGCTCAAGCCCCACACCGCCGCCAGCATGAGGGCTATCGGGATCAGCATCAACATTGCCCTTTTGACTGTCATCCTTGAACGCCGCCTTTCCGATCGCGCGCCATCTGTCGCGCTGATTTGTATCGCCAAGCTGTTTCGCGGCATCGGTGAGGATGCCGAGAAGGATGGCCTTGTCGGTTTCGCGAAGTCCGGCTTTGACGATGAGGCCGCCGAGCTGGATCTTCTCTCTTGCGTCTTTCTTGCGGTCCATGAACCGAGCCCGCTTTATCCGATTTTCGAGAGTTCGGAATTGCCCCTCAATTTTGCGGAGCCGGAGTGTGAGCTTGTGGAGTGGCCGGGTTTTGAAATCGGGCAGCAACATCTTTCAGAGCTTTGGAGAGCTCTGCCTCGTCAATGTCGAGATCGGCCAGGCCGCTCTCCATGACGAGCTTGGCAACGCGCTCGGACTGCTTCTTGAGCACTTCCTTTTTGCGCTGCTGCAGTTTCGCAATCTGTGCTTCGATGTCGTCGATCTGTTCGGAGGCGGTTTTGGCAGTGCGTGGAGCCATGAAATAATCCTCTTCAAGTGAATGGTTGCCGGTGCGGCATGGTTCGCTCTTAACGGGTCGGGGACTCCGTGTCGAGACGGGTTGCAGCGGGAGCCGTTCGTTCAACCCATGCGGAGTCCGCTCAGGTAAAAAGAGATGGGCCTATCGGTTTCGAAATGCGGGTTTTGAGGATCTGGTTTTCCAGCCCGAAGGGCCGCAGTCCGGTTTTGAGGAAAACCGGACGGAGCGGGCGGAGGCTTGAACGCGCTCCCCATCAAGCGCCGAAGAGAAAGCCGTAGCCTGTGGTAAACCAGATCCGGGCGGGAGGTCGGTTAGACAGTCAACCAATCCGGAAGAGGCAACGATTTTTGAAATTCGCTCTCTTTGGAAAAGCGCCAGTTGACGCCGAGCAGACCGGTGATGCGATCCGATATGAGATCCTGGAGACGGCCGTCATCAAGCATATTGACTTTCGCCTTTCTGACTACAAGTTCCCAATTGCGAACCAGCCTTAGATCAAGATCCCGAGTGATCGCAGATCGCCGTTGCCAGATCTTTTGAACGATACGGGAATAGGCGGCAGTCTGTTCGCCCGTCCAGCGGTTTGCCCAGGCAATGCGCTCCCACACTTCGTCAGACTGGCCGTGCGCATCAGCGCGACCCGGATGAAACATCCGGTGACAAGCCTTGCATAAGGAAAGCAACGCTACGAGAGTTTGAACGCCGCGCGTATCCGATACAGCGTCGCGGCGTTTCGGAGTGTGATACTCCCACAGCTCATGACACTCGATTGATTGGGGCTTGTCACCGCAGACCTGACAACAGCCGCCGCTTCGCGCGGTAGCCTCAAGCCGCAACGCGTTCCAGCTCCCTTGCGTAAGGATGTTTGCGAGGGATGCGCCGAAGGAGGTTTCGGGGATCATGTCAATCATGAGTGGCTGGATTTCGCTTTTGGCGAAGAGCGGCAAGAAGAGATCCAGCTCGGCAGGGATCTTATCGACCTTCCTCAGATCGATGAGAGCGCTTTCATTCTCTACCTGCGCTCCCGCCTCCTGGGCGTCGGCTTGTTCCGTCGTCCGGATGGGCAGATTGATTTCCAGTGTTTCCGCAGCCCACGTGCCGGGAAAGAGCGCAATCGATCCATTCGGCAAAGGACGTTTGGTGAAATAGTGAAGCGGGAAGCTGTCAGGCAAATCGTCGTGGCTGACCTTAAAGCCCATCGCATTCTGAAGCCTGACCCTCTCCAGTGAAAAAGAGCGTGTTTCGGTCTTCAGTGTCGAGGCCGCCTTTGGGTTGGCTTCGACTTTTGGAGCTTGTCGTTCAGAGGTGGGGGCGGGTGGAGTGACCTGTGTTTGCGCTTTTCTGCGAATGAGCCAGCCAAACATGTTTGGAAATGCCTTTTTCAGAAAATGAGCTTCGCGACTTGAAACCGAAGAGATGGGCTTGCGCCCAGCCGCCGCATGGCGGCTGCTCATTAAGAGGACTGCTTTCAAGCAGAACTTACTAATGCGCACTTATAGGATTGTGGATACAATCCCGGTATGCTAAGCGTCAAGTGTCTTCGCAACTCTGTCGCGAAGTTTGACGCCAGGCCCTTGAAATGAATTTCAGAGGCTTGGCTGTTCGCTTCGCTCGCTTCAACCCGCCACCGTTCGCCCCCATCATCGCCGCCCGCAGGTTCAGCGCCCTCCATGGCCATCTATCATTTCCATGTTCAGGTGATCTCCCGGAGCGAAGGCCGGTCGAGTGTCGCGGCGGCGGCATACCGGCATCGTACCCAGATGACGGTATCGAACGATCTGGACCACAAGAAATTCAACTACGCCCATAAGGACGGCGATCTGGTTCATGAGGAACTGGCGCTGCCGGATCAGACGCCACAGTGGTTCCGGACACTGATCGACGGGCGGAGTGTCGCCGGCGCGAGCGAGGCTCTTTGGAATGCGGTCGAGGCGCATGAGACCCGCGCCAATGCGCAGCTTGCCCGCGAGATCGTGTTCGCGCTGCCGTCGGAATTGAGCCGCGAAGAGAACGTTGCCCTCGTCCAAGGCTATGTCCGCGAAGCCTTCACATCGAGAGGCATGATTGCGGATTGGGTCTATCACGACAAAGAAAACAATCCGCATGTCCATGTCATGCTGACGATGGCTCCTTTGACGGAGGCGGGGTTCGGGTCGAAGTGGGAAACGCTTCTCGATGCGAAAGGAGAACCGGTTCGGGCGGGAGGTCAGAAGAACGGCAAGATCCAGTACAAGGCATGGGCTGGCGACAAGGAAACGCTGAAACAGTGGCGGGAGCTTTGGGCCACGCATGCAAACAAGAGTTTGGAGCAAGCCGGCCAGGAAACGCGGATCGATCACCGCAGCTATGAGGCTCAGGGGATCGAGCTTCGCCCGACATCCAAGATCGGAGTTCAGGCTCGCAACATTGCCAAAGAGGCCAAAGCCCAAGGACGTGAAGCCGATCTGGAACGAGCGGTCTGGCATGCGGAAAGTTGCCTGGAGAACGTTCGGCGTATCAAACGCCGCCCGGAAATTGTCATTGATGCGATCACACGCGAGAAGAGCGTTTTCGATGAGCGGGACATTGCAAAATACCTTCATCGCTATGTGGACGATCCGGGTAAGTTCCAGGACCTGCTGGCGCGCGTTCTGAATTCCCCGGATGTCGTGAAGCTCGCCGTCGAAGCGGTTGATCCGGAAACCTGCGAAATGGAACCGGCGAAGCTCACCAGCCGGGAGATGATGCGGCTCGAATCGGAGATGGCGCGGCGGGCCGATCACCTTGTTTCCGCTTCCTCCCATGGCGT
Source organism: Labrenzia sp. CP4 (assembly GCF_001579905.1). Classification (NCBI taxonomy): domain Bacteria; kingdom Pseudomonadati; phylum Pseudomonadota; class Alphaproteobacteria; order Hyphomicrobiales; family Stappiaceae; genus Labrenzia; species Labrenzia sp. CP4. Next base: position 54,812 of record NZ_CP011928.1, read on the forward strand.
CGATGAGCGGTCTCGCGCCGCGGTCCTTTCCAAGATCCAGCAGCTTTCCGATGAACAGCGTGTTGCGATTGAGCGCATCACGGCCGATGAGCGAATGGCGTCCGTTGTCGGCCGGGCAGGGGCGGGCAAGACCACGATGATGAAAGCCGCCCGTCAGGTCTGGGAGTCGAACGGCTATCATGTCGCCGGCGCCGCCCTGGCGGGCAAGGCGGCCGAGGGGCTGGAGAAGGAAGCTGGAATCGCATCGCGCACCCTGGCGTCCTGGCAATTGTCGTGGGCGCGGGGTGAGGGGCTTCCGGATAGAAAGACCGTGTTTGTGATTGATGAGGCGGGCATGGTCGATAGTCGGCAGATGTGCGTCTTTGTCGAGACGATCGCGAAGGCCGGAGCCAAGCTCATTCTGATCGGGGACGCGGAGCAGCTGCAGCCGATCGAAGCCGGTGCCGCGTTTCGGTCCCTGACGGGCCGAACGGGCTACGCGGAACTTGGCACGATCTACCGTCAGCGCGAACAGTGGATGCGCGATGCGTCCATGGATCTTGCACGGGGCGATGTCGCCAAAGCGATCAACGCGTATCGCGCCAACGGTCACGTTGTCAGCATGCCGCTCAAGGATCAGGTCATCAAAGGCATGATCGATGACTGGTCGGCCGACTACGATCCCTCGAAGTCGATGCTGATGCTTGCCCATCTTCGAGCTGATGTTTTTGAGCTCAACAAGTTGGCACGCGCCACGCTCATTGAACGCGGTCTGATTGAGGAAGGGCACAAGTTCCGTACCGAGGACGGCGAACGGTTCTTTGCTGCTGGCGATCAGATCGTGTTCCTGAAGAACGACCGAGACCTAAACGTCAAGAACGGCATGATCGGCCGCGTGGTCGAAGCGGGTGAGGGGCGCATTGTTGCAGAGATCGGGGCTGTTGGTGGTAGTGGGGGATCGGATCAAACCCGGCGCGTCGAGGTCAACCAGAAGACCTATCGCAATGTCGATCACGGCTATGCGACGACGATCCACAAATCTCAAGGCGCGACCGTCGACAAGGTCAAGGTTCTGGCAACGCTTTCGCTGGACCGGCATCTGACCTATGTCGCGATGACCAGGCACCGGGAAGACGTGAAGCTCTATCACGGAGCGTTGTCGTTTGCGAAGAATGGCGGCCTGGTCGAGGTTCTTTCCAAGAAAGGTGCCAAGGATACGACGCTCGATTATGCGGGCTCGGAACTCTATGCCCAGGCGCTCAGCTACGCGGGCAGTCGGGGTCTCTACGGACTTCGGGTTGCGAAGGCCAAGGTGCAGAACCAGCGCCGTTGGTTTGGCGAGCAAAGGGCGAAGCTCTTGGCGCTCGGCGAGCGGCTAGCCGTGCTCGGCGCAAAGCTTGGCATTGGTTCACGCGGTCTTGCCACAAACGCACTTACCGTCCAAACAGAGCCACGCGAACAGGCGGCCCCGCTGCAGCCCTGGATCAAAGGCGTTGAGGAATGGGCACTATCCGTCACTGAGACTGTGGAGGCCAAATTGCAGTCCGATGCAACGTTGACAGCCCATTGGGTTGAAATCCAGAACCGCGCCCGTCTCGTCTATGAGCAGCCGGACGAGGCCGTAAAGTCGATGCGGATCGATGACATCGTGAAATCGAGTGGCGCTGAGCAGGTGTCCGCCCGCGATAAGCTCGCTGAAGAATTGGCGAATGCGCCCGAACAGTTCGGATCGCTACGCGGCAAGACGGGAATGCTTGCGGGCAAGTCCGCTCGCGAAGCTCGCGAGCAGGCGTTGAACAACGTTCCGCAGCTCAGCGACGATGTGAAAAACTACATCCGTCTCAGGGCCGAGATCGGAGACTTGCGCACGGTGGAGTTGGAACGGGAGCGGGATCTGTCGCGCGTCGATGTGCCGGCGCTGTCGCCGGCGGCCGATGGCGTCTTGTCGCGGATCCGCGATGCCATCGACCGCAACGACCTGAATGCGGGCCTGTCCTTCCTTCTGGCGGACAAGATGGTCGAGGCCGAGCTCGGTGAAGTCGCCGCGAAGCTGGACCAGAGGTTCGGCGAGAGAACGTTCATGGCCGGTCTCAAACCGGAGGGGCCTGCCTTTGAAAAGGCCGCCGCCCGGGTTGCCGATGAAGATCGGAGCAAGCTTGCGGATGCATGGCCGAAGTTCAACGCGCTGCAGAAAGTCGATGCAAAGAAGCGTTCCCAGGAGAAAGCTCAAGCGCAGGTGTTGAAAAAGGAACAGGTCAAAGATCAGGGCATGATCCGGTGATAGAGAAGGCGCGGCGATGGGGCAAGCGGAAAGCCTTGGCAATCCTGTCGCTGGCCGGATTAGCGATTGGCGGCATTGCCGCCGCCGGTTTTCTCGGCGGCTACCGGATCAACACCACACCGAGTTTCCCACTCGGACTTTGGCGGATCGAGGAACTGTCCAGGGAAGCTCGCCGGGGGGACACCTTGTTCATCTGTCCGCCGGCGAATTCGCCGGCGATCGAACTGGCGCGCGATCGGCTCTATCTTCCTGCAGGTTTGTGCAACGGCGGCATGGCACCGCTCATCAAAACCGTTGTGGCCTTGCCGGGACAGACCGTCACCATCGAGGGCAATCAGGTTGCCGTCGATGGCGAGCTCCTGGCGCATTCTTCCATCCAGGCGAAGGACGAGCAGGGGCGTCCATTGACCGCCTATGCCGGGGGTATCGTTCCGGCGGGCGATATCTTTGTTCATTCCGATTACGTGGCTTCTTATGATTCAAGATATTTTGGCCCCATCCCGGCGAGCGGCATTCTCGGCCTGGCGCGAGAAGTGCTCACCTTCCAGCCCTAAATTCGCGCGGGGTCTGCTTTGCGTCCTGGGAGGCATTGCGACCGGCACAATCGGCTGGTCCGGCAACGTGCTTCTGCTGCCGGCCGGAATGCTGTTTCCGGCTTTCTGGGCCTATTCTCCGTCCCGATCCGTGGCGGCGCTGGTGGCAGCGGCGCACTTCCTCGGAGCCTCACGAGGCTTGCCGCAGGGCGCGTCCATATTCTTCGGATCCCAATATGCTATCGGAATCGGCCTTTGGTTCGCAGCGTCTCTCGTCTTTGTCGCCGTCTATTCCGCGCTGTGGTCGGGCCGATCCGGTTGGCCGCGAATGCTGCGGTATCTAATCGCAAGCGTTCTGATGAGCTTGCCACCCTTCGGAATCATGGGTTGGGCCAGCCCGATCACTGCGGCCGGCGTGCTCTTTCCGGGATGGAGCTGGTTCGGACTGGCAGCGACCGCGATCCTGTTGCTCATGATGACCACAAGCCTTTGGAGGATCGCGGTCCCGATTGTCGCCGGATGTGCTGCTTGGTCCGCCGCATTCTGGACGGACCCGAACGTAATTGAGGGTTGGACCGGCATCAACACCACTTTCCGCTATGAAGGGGCTGGACAGCACGCCGGTTATGAGCAGCAGCAGGAAACAATCGCCATGGTTCGCAAGGCGGCCGGGCAGGGGGCTAAGGTAGCGGTCCTGCCCGAGAGCGCTTTAGGACTATGGACTCCGACGACGGAACGGCTCTGGACAGATGCTTTGTCGGATCTGTCAGTGACCGTGATCGGGGGCGCCGCGGCCATTCAAAAGAGCGGCTATGACACGGTGATGGTGGAGATCGCGAAGTCGGACACGCGGATCCTCTATCGCGAACGCATGCCGGTCCCGGTTTCCATGTGGCAGCCTTGGCGCCGGCTCACAGGAGACGGCGGCGGAGCCAACGCCTACATATTCTACAATCCAGTTATGCCTGTCGCGGGCTATCGCGCAGCGCCGTTGATCTGCTACGAGCAGTTGATTATCTGGCCTGTCCTGCAATCCATGGCTTTGAACGCCGATATCATCGTGGCGATCGCCAACGGCTGGTGGACCGGCGGAAGCAACATTACCGCTATTCAGCGTGCCAGCGTCACAGCCTGGGCAAAGCTGTTCGATGTTCCGCTGGTGATCGCATTCAACGAGTGAAGCCATGATAGATGCCGCCCTGATAGAACAGTGTGCCGACCCTTCCTTGACCCCTGCCATCGTTGAAGAGTTCATTGCGGCGGCAGGATCAGAAGATCCGTTGAACGTGACCGTTCGTGCCGGATCGAAGACGTTTCTGGTGCCGAAGGTCAAATCACCCGAAGAAGCGATGAAGCTGGTTCAGGATCACCTCGGCAAAGCCGTCGTGCGCGTCGGGCTCACGCAATACCCCGTTGGAATTGGCGTCACCGACAAGTCCCAGGTCACCGCGGATGTGTTCGACACCTGCAACAACATCAAAATCGGGACCGCGCTGTTCGCCCGCGTCTATCGGGTCGTGACGAAGTGGTACGGCACGCCGGTTCAAGAGGCGTTCGAAGATGCCATCGAGGCATACCAGACCGGGTATTTCGACGGTGAGTATGTGTTCACGGCTAAAGACCCAGGAGAGAGCGTTGATCTGGCTGCTCCGGACCCGGCCGCCTCAGTGGAGGGAGCGCCGGCGCCAGAGGCTGACAATGCGAGTCCGGACCCCAGGAATGAACTCCGGCAACAGCTATGGGCGCAGGATCCAAACAAGGCGGACATTGGCGTTGATCTGTCCGGAATAGGGGACTTCAACAGAGAATGACCAGCCACATCGTTGTTGCCGTGTATCTCTGTGCTGCGACATGCCAGCCACAGCAATTGCGCGTTTGGGACGGTGACAGTTTCCTGATCGGCATGAAGCACGGCTCGGAGCGTGTGCGGGTTCTCGGCCTGGATACCGCCGAGATCGACGGAAAATGTTCCTATGAAATCCAGATGGCAAAGAAGGCCAAGCGCCGGCTCGCCGAGTTGGCGAACGGACAACGCATTCAGATCCTCCGAAATGGCAAGGACAAGTATGGCCGCACCCTCGCAAGGGTCTTGGTCAACGGCAACGACGTAAGCCAAATTCTCATCAACGAGGGGCTTGCCCGGCCGTGGCACGGACATCGCGAGCCGTGGTGCTAATCTTTCGGCTTCTTGATCCGTCGAAGAAACTCCATCGGATCCACGTTGAGCGCCAATGAAATCTGATAGATTGTAATAACGGTTGGGTTCCGTTTTCCGCGTTCCAGGCTGCTCAGATATTGCTGGCTGATGCCACTGATCGCCGCAATTTCCTTTTGCGTCATATTCCGCTCATCTCTTAGGCGGGTGAGATTTTTTCCGACGAGGCGGCGCATGTCCATGCGCTTTTGATTGGCAGCTTACAAAATTAGAGTTTATCAACTTCTCTATTCGTCAAACATGGGGATTGACGGGCGACCGTATTAAGAGACTTTTGCGCCTGCGTCGCCATTATTCACGTCATCATGTCGGCTTTCCGCAAATCTGTTTATTAAATGGCCTAGTTTTCAAATTTCGTGCGAAATGTATTTGAACAACTTCGTCACGAATATACATAGATGGCAAACGAAATGTTTTTGATATTTTCAGCCACCGCTCCTATACTTATCCGCTAGTTGATTCACGTCTATTCGATGGTGAAATTGACCCGAGACGTTCACATCTCGACCCACAAATGACGAAGCTCAATTCTGTTTAGGTTGAGTTCTCGTTCGTGTTCGGATGATAGGACGGCGATACGCAGATTGGTGTCGTGGCTGACTAGATTCAGACGATCATCAAGACTCCAACCGGAAATACCAACACGAGATAGGGCGCGAATCCAGAAATCGAGTCGGTTGATCCAAGACACTATGCCGCCCGTCTGCACATAAGCGATCATGACTGCCTGTTCGTGCGCAGCGCCGTGCAATCCCGCCTTGAAGCGCTGTACGCCACCAGTGCTGCCGTTCGCAACGCGCAAATACTCACGCTTGTCTCGGTTCTTGCCCTTTGGTGTGGGAAGTCGTTTGCATTCAATTGGAAGAAGCGTATCAAAATCGTCATGCCGGCGTCCTTCAATCCAGATGACCTCTCCCGCTGGCGCTGCAACGAGATCAATTCGGCGCGAAAGCTTCGTTTCGTCGGGCTCTTCGATGCGGAACTGGAGAACGTCCCAGCCGGGAGATTTTCGGGTGGTGCCGTTAAGGTGAGCGCAGAGTTGCGAGGTTAGTTGTGTTTCAGAATCCGCAGTTGGTCGACCACCACGATCCCGCCAGCTCGGCAATTCTTCCAGAATGAAAGTTATCAGTTGATGAAGCCAAGTCTTCGGACGATGTAGGTCGGGTGAGAACCCCCCACTCTGAACATTAACTCCGTCAGAATCCGCCAGCATTCAAAATCCTTGCGCCCGAAGATCGGCCAATACGTCGTCGCTATCGCGCAATGCCACCGAACGTAGCCAGTAACGAAGACGATCCGGCTTCAGAAGGAAAATAAAATGCCCGTCATATATTCTTGCGATGCGTGTAATGGAAACCGACGTGCCCTTTTGTTCCCTTAGTAGAACATCAATCTTGTCGTGCAGCGTATCTTCGCCGTCCCAATCGATCACCCCAGTCCCAAACACGAAGGGCTGGCAGACGATTCCTGACCAGCGCCGCGGTGTCAGCGATATCAGCGGCTTTTCTTGATAAACTGTGTTGATCTGCTTGCAGAACAAACGTGCGAAGTCGTCAAGTACCTGGCAGGCATCCTCGCGTAAAAGACAAGACTCGTTGCCCTTGCGAACGAATTCTCGATACTGGTGGACGATATCCTCGGCAACAATTCGCTCATTGTCGCTGAGGTCGAGATCGCCATCCTCAGGAAATGGCAAAGCAAGCACATCAGCTCCGGCAATATTAGTCGCCTTCTGGGTGAAGAGCTTCGTGCTGATCCCAGCTGCATAGGCGCGCAACGCGATCGACTCAGTTTTGAGCCAGCGTGCAACTACCTCTAGATCGTCGCGGCCAGCCTTGGCGAATCCGACGATCTGGTTCTTAAAGGTGAGATACTCTTCAGACCAAATCGCATTTGGCAAATCTTCATGTTCGCGGACCAAGAGCATAGGCGGAGTGAAGAGTTCGGCCGAGCGAGGGCCCTCAATCGGCTTGTCTGGCACTACAGTGATTTGGCTTTTGTCGATGCCGGTCACGGAAAGAGCGGTCGAGGGCAGAAGTGGCTTGCCGATCAGGTGATCAGAGGGCCGGGATACACCCTTCTGGCCCTCAACGAACCCCTCGCGAACATGCCACCCTCGTTCAGCGGCATGCTGCTTAAGCGTACGATATTGCTTGAGCCTTTTGACGAGGCTGTAAGCGCGCGCCCCGCCCAAGAGACCCGAACGCCAAATTTCAGGTCCGGGTTCCGCGAGAACGTCACTGCGCGGTAGCCAATGCAAATCATAATAATCGATATCGAAACCTTGTTCGGCATCGGCACGACCAGCGCGACGGAAAACAGCGTGCAAGATTCTGCGGTTATTGGGTGGTTCAGCCGCATCCGCAACGACGGCGACAATTTTAGTGTCTGCGCCACCTTTGCTAAACAATCCACGAATCGACACAAAATCGAGGATTTCGCGCACATCCCAACGTGAAAAAAAGGCAGTGCGAACAGGTGCGGAGCTGGCGTTGTAGATCAGGTTATACTGTTGAAGCATGGAGAGCGTACCCCCAGGAACGAGAAGTTCCATGGCTTCATGCAAGAACAGGTACGCAATCTGCTTGTCTGCCCCAGTACCGATAGCTTCTGTGAAGCGCTGATAGCTTCGGATTGCACCTTGCGTCTTGAGGGCGGATACGAAGGGTGGATTACCAACAACGACGCCGATAGGGCCAACAATGCGTTTTTTCTCCTTTGCTTCAAAAAAGCAGGATTCTATTAGTGTACGGTCGTTTAGCTTTGGGAAAAGCTGAACACTTGCGCGGATATCTTCAGGCTCCAGCGCGTCGCATAGCGCCAGGCACAAGCTGAATGCTGCTAGCTCGATCGCGCCACCTTCGACATCAACCCCGCGAAGGCGTTCGACTAATGCGCGTAACACATGGACACCAGGTTTAGCCCAGCCGTTTCGGCTTCTCCAGTGCAGCACGAGGCGCTTGTAAGCCTCGACCAAGAAAATACCAGAGCCACATGCAGGATCGAGGATGAGTTCGTCTCGGTCGATCACCCGGTCAAGTCGTTGCCAGCTCAATGCCTCATCAAGCATGAGGCGGACAAGCGAAGGAGGTGTATAGACGGAGCTATCGGTGTCGGAAACGAATAGCTGATAGATATGGCTGATAACCTCGACGGGTAAATCGCGGAAAGAGTAGAGCGCCCAGAGGTTGAGCTGCCCTCCTGCTTCAACCCGCGCCTCTATCAGCGTGCTGAAACCTTGAAGTTCCGTGCTGTTCTCAAGTGCGGCGCGGTCCTCGTCGTGAATTCTGAAAATGTGGCCGTTGAAGCGCATTTCAAGAGATCGAAGAAGTTGTACAAGCGCAGGACCGTCCTCAAGAACATGAAAAAATCTCGTGGCACCTTCAGTAAATTGCCCGAAAAAGTCGGCTGGGAGAACGCCGCGTTCTTCCAGATAAGCAATGAGGAGTGAAAGGATAAGAAGGCGGCGTCGAAGCCCTGCGTTCAGTAGACCACTACTCTTCAGTCTAGAATGGAGGCCACTAACGGCATCGACAAGCCGGCGATGTGCCGATTTCGACGCGGATAGAAGTAGCTTGCAAGCTGCTGGATCATCCCAAAGCGTGCTGTTTCGCAGTCTTTCTGCGTCCCACCAAGCTTCTTTTGCAACTATACGTGAAGCGAGTCCCAGTGTTTTAACTGGTTTGCAGACTAGATCTCCCGAAGCCGAAATGAAATCGGCCTTGTGGGCGCATCGGAAGAGCTGCACCAGGCCTGGTATCCGCCGATAAAGGAGTGGAACGCCGCCCCAACTCCAGATTCGTTTGTGCAACTCCGCAAACGCCGGATTATTAGCAGGCCCATCATCGACGAATAAGAACGCTTGCGGTGCCCCCGGCCTGCCTTGTTTCCCCGCTTCGAAAAACACCGCGTAGGCGCCATATGAGGCGGCCTTCTCCATGGTCACAACTTCTTCGGGCGGACGGCCATCAGGCAAATATCCTGCGACCCGAACTAGACCATCAATCTGGACACTGCTGACATCCAGATGCTCAATCCAAGCCGTTTTCGCGCCGCTGACGGACATACTATATTCCGCTTTTGATCGGCTGCATCAGGACTTACGATTGTCTTTGCTGAGTTCAAATCCTTCACGAAGCAAGTCAACCATCGTCATACCCTGGGCAACGGCATAACCTTTAAATGCCTTCTTGAAGTCGGCCGGAACCTTGAAATTCAGAGTTTCGAGCTTCTCTATGGAGTGACGGCTTGTAGAATTCAGCGCGTCCTTCGTTGTGTTGATCGCCATGACCACTTTCCTCTGCTCACCGCAAGCAGAGGAACGAATAACAGAATTCTGTATGGCCAGCAATCGGGCAATACAGAATGGCTGAAAGAGCAGCGGAACTCTTTGTCGCGTCTGGATGGATGTGATTAAGGCGCGTAGCGGCCCTCTTCCTCAAAGCAGTCGCACCACATGTCGCGCCAAAACGTGTCACATGACAATCTCCGTGACGATACTGTTCATGATCTACCAGTTTGCTCGCTAGCTGGTCCGTGTCTGGCGGTGAGAATATCCCGTTTGGATACATGCTTCTCTGCGTGGTCGATGCGAGGTCGCTTCGAAGGAACATCGCAGCATAGAGTGATGGTGGTTGATGTTTCCTCGCGGCTAACTTGTGTTTTCCTGTGTTGCAGTTCACTGTCCGACTGTGGGTTTGGGAGGTACACGTGACAAAAGCAGAATTCTTAAATTTGAAGTCCGTGCGCCCTGCGCCGGATGATCTACCTCGAAGCCTTCGGAATTTCATTGACTATCGAAAGTCGGGCTTAAGTCTCAATCACATCGTCGGGTGTCCTCTGGATTGTGGCTACTGCGTACGCCACTTGTTCGAGAATTTTTCGATGAAGCGACCCCACCTCATCGTCGATGACGAAATCGCCGTGCAGGAACTCATCGGCCATTGGGCGTTTCGTGCTCACACGACTCCGATTCAGATTTTCAACCGAGCTACGGACCCCTTCCTGCCTGGTGTGAAGACGCATCTTTTCAAGACCCTCGAAGCTCTGGATAGGCGAGGGCTCAGCAATCCAGTCCTGGTTATCACCCGATGGCGAATTGATCGATCAGACGTTGAGCGTCTTGAAGCTCTCAAGAACCTGCAACTGACGATCTTGGTCACCTGGTCAGGGATCCATGACGAACGTGTGGAGCCAGTACCGTCGGCGATAGCCGCAGGAAGCTTGGAAGTGCTGGCTAAATCGGCGTCTCGTGTGAAGAAGATCCTCTACTGGCGCCCGATTATCTCGGGTCTAAATGATACGATCGACCACTTCGCGTCTGCACGCCGGCTTTCGGAGTTAGCGGATGCGACGGTTTTCACGGGCCTCTTTTACCGGAAAGAAATCCAGGCCTATTTTCGAGAAGCCGGGGTGCCTGACCTTTACACGGATTTGGCCCGACGAAAGATTTTACCACGTGATACCGAAAGTCGAATTTTGGCCCATTTCGAAGGGCGCCCGATCTTCCGCAAAACGTCATGCGGGGTCGCCTTCGCCCACGGGACACCAGATTTTAATGGTCATTTCGGCATCAGCGAAATTTGTAGCATCTGTCCCGAGGGCCAACGTGAGATCTGCAGTAAGCATCACCATAAACCTGACACTGAGGCTGTTCGAAGCCTCGCTCGTAGCGTCTCGCTGGCGGACCTAAATGGAATCGAGATTTCTGATCGTCGGATCGTAGTCAGTGGCAGCACCGAAGCGCAACGCTACTTCATGCAGCATACATTAAATTTCCAAGTCCACGACCGGGCGCAGCCGCATAGGCAGCATCGGCATGGGCGTGCGGAGATCGGATGGGAATGATTTGGGAAAAGACCTGGGTCGTCGACGTGGAAGGCAACGGAGCTACCCCTCCAGAGATTGTCGAGATCGCGTTGCTGGAACTCGTTGAACTCCGTCCCACCGGCCGAGAATTTCACTGGCTGATCAAGCCTGAGCAGCCAATCGCCGCGGTCGTGACTAGGATTCACGGCCTCTCCGACGATGTCGTAGCCGGTGCGCCGAGTATCGACGACATTGCTGACGACGTCGTCACATGGACTGACGGATGTGTGATCGTCGGTCACAACGTCCGGGTAGAGCTTGATGCTATAAGCCGATCGATTCCAGGATGGCAGCCATCCGCTGCAATCGATACTTTGAAGCTCGCGCGTTCCCTCCGCCCGGGCCTTTCCTCATACAGTTTGGAAAACCTCGGCGCCGCTCTCAAGTTGACGACCGAGGCAAAGCGGCAAACAGGCTTGAAACACCATTCCGCTCAATTTGACGTTGCGCTGACGGCCTTGTTGTTCGTTGAACTTCTAGGGCCGCTCGATCGCGCCGATCGTGATCTCCGTGTACGGGAAGCCGATATACTTTTCAAATCGCAGGAGAGCTTTTTGTGAGCGCGAGGAAAGTTAAAATCGGAATAGCCGGCACACATTCGACCGGAAAGTCAACTTTCCTGGAGCAACTGGACGCTCGCCTATCGACCGAAGGGGTAACCATCGGTCGGGTAGATGACCTCGCTACGGCGGCACGGGACCGCGGCTTTCCGATCCTAACCCAGCACAATTTCGAAAGCACACTATGGATCATGGCGGAGGGCATGAGGCAGGAAGCTGAAGCTGCCTTGCACTGCGAGGTCGTTCTTGTCGATCGTCCTGTTTTTGACGCGTTAGGCTATCTTTATGCCGCCCTCGAAATTTCGGACCGGTCTCTACCTGATCGTCAGCTCAACGAACTTCGCTCGATCGCTCTTGCTCATGCGGGTGACTATGATCTGCTTGTCATGACAGAACTCGATCCTGCAATTGGACTTGGTGAAGGACGGGATGGAAATCAGGAGTTTCGGGTCGCAGCCGCTAACAAGATCCGCGCGATCGCCGACGAGGCGGCTTTCGAATCTCTCATCCTGACCTCCACGAATACCAATGAAGTCTTGGATCAAGTTCTCAAAAGCATCCGCACGCGCTTGGCAGAATAGGCGTGGCATGTTCGCCTAATGCAGTTGGTTACTACAATTCCGGAAATATCATGTTGGGGGGAAAATGCCGGAAATTTTGAACAAGGTTATCAAGGATCCGATCCACGGGTTTATCGATTTTTATGGAGAACGCGAAAATGAGCTCAAAAACTTGCTCTCTGATCCGTTCTTCCAGCGCCTGCGTCGTGTCAAGCAACTCGGCTTTTCCGATTACGTCTTTCCCTCGGCCGCTCACTCTCGCTTCTCACATTCACTTGGCGTTTACAAAATTGCAAAACGAATGCTGATGGTTATAGAGCCCGAAGGGGCTGACGGGAAATGGTCGCCCAAGGCCGAAGCTTGCCTGGCAGCCGCGTTGCTGCATGACGTCGGCCACGGCATGTTTAGCCACGCCTTCGAGAAGGCCATGGAATTCTTTCTGGCGCGCAACTCGCTCGAAGGCGAACGCGCGGAGAGCTTCGAAGCTGCCGTCGATCATGAGTCTGTTAGCCGAAAGATTATCACCGACTCTTCGATCGGCACGGCGCTAACTAAGTTTGGTGGTTCTGAATTTCCCGGCATGGTCCGTGACATCATTAAGAAGAAGGATGAAAACTGCGTCTATACGTCCATCGTTTCAAGTCAGCTTGACGCCGACAGGCTCGATTACGCGAAAAGGGACGCCTACTTCGCCGGTGTGTCCTCTGGAGGAATCGACCTTGATTGGCTCTTACGGAATTTTAAGCCAGGTCAGAACGGTGATGCTCAATTTCTCTATGTCGATAGCAAGGCCTATATCTCGCTCGAACAGTTCACAGTCACGTTGTTCCAGCTCTATCCAACCATCTATCTGCACAAGAAGACAAGGGGTCTGGAGTTCATGTTCGCCCAGCTCTTGAGCAAGGTTTTTCAGCTGATCGACTCAAATGAGGTGACAGCCACAGGTCTTTCGGAGAACCACCCATTTATTCGATTTTTTCGTGAGCCGGACAATCTCGACCACGCGCACCTTCTCGACGATACGCTCTTTTGGGGATCCCTCCATCTATTGCGCGAAGCGACTGATCCTTCTGTCAGCGACGTCGCGACGCGACTCTCGGACCGCCGGATTTTGCCAATGGTCGATATCTGGAAGGTAGCCGACGAAGCACTTGCCGCACGCGTCGGAACCAGCAAACTGACTGCACTATCACGCGTTCAGCTGATCGAAGGAATCTGTAAGGCTGTTGCCGAGAAGCTGCAGGCAGATTCCTCAATCTGGAGCGATAGCTGCTATTACGACACGTATAATCGGCCAATCTATAAGACGAGAGGTGTCGTCGGCGGCCATCCCCAGCAGATCAATGTGAGCGTCGGAGGCAAGATCTTAGATATTGCCTCCATCTCTCCTGTCGTCGCAAGCGCCGCATCTTTCAACATCCATCGCATTTACTATGACGATAAAAAGTCCCCGAAAGTGGATAACTTGAAGAGAGCAATTAGGGAGTTGATCGAGGCAGAGCTGAAAAACTTGTAAAGCCAGGCTCGGCTGTTGAACCGCTGACAAGTTCCTCCCGAGAAATACTTTGATCGGTCAGCAGGCGTGTTTCAGGCTCTGTAGGCGATGTCTTCATTTAAAAGAATGCGCGACGTTGAATGTAACGTTATAACATTTCGCATAATAGTAATTATGGAATTTTTTTGATCGGTTGGTCAATTCCAATCGGTATTGAACAGCGAGTATGCCCATCCTGCACTAGTGCAGCTTGAACCTGACAGGTTTCCTGTCCGAAAACGTCCGATTGCGTACAGGCGCAAAACTCCCTGTCCACAAATTACCTTGACAGCATTCTGGACAGGCAAATAATTTGAACAGCCTTTTCGGACAGGAATGACGCTATGTCACGCACCTTTGCCTATACCCGCGTGTCAACGACCGGACAGACGACGCAAAACCAGATAGAAGAAATCCGGGCGGCGGGGTTCCACGTCGAAGACCGCCGGATTGTTACCGAGACTATTTCCGGCAGTGTGCCGATAACGCAGCGTCCGGAATTCTCTCGGCTGGTGGACCGTTTAGAGCCGGGCGACATTCTCATCGTGACGAAACTCGATCGCCTGGGCCGGGATGCGATAGACGTCAGTTCAACAGTAAAGGCATTGGCCGACGAAGGAGTACGGGTCTATTGTCTTGCACTCGGCGGGGTCGACCTCACGAGTTCCGCCGGCACGATGACCATGAACGTGCTCAATGCCGTTGCCCAGTTCGAGCGAGATTTGCTAATCGAGCGAACGCAGTCAGGCCTAAGACGTGCCAAGTCCGAAGGGAAAGTTCTGGGTCGGCGGCCAAGCCTGACAGACAGCCAAAAGCAAGATGTGCGGTTTGCCCTGAATTCCGGCAAAAGCATTTCCGCTATAGCCCGAGCATTTGGTACCAGCCGTCAAACAATCATGCGGGTGCGTGACGAAATCCGTTGAGCAAGAAGCAGGATCGGATTTCCATTCTTCGAAACGAGGGAAACCAAGAATGCAAACTTTCGCGGCATATGTCGGCGCAGCCGTTTTTGAAATAGCAGGATGTTTTGCATTTTGGGCTTGGCTGCGGCTCGACAAGTCAATCTGGTGGATCGTTCCGGGTCTCGCCGCGTTGAGCCTGTTTGCATATTTGCTCACGTTGGTAGATAGCGCGGCCGCAGGTCGTGCCTATGCGGCCTATGGAGGTATCTACATTGCGAGTTCTATCATATGGCTCTGGCTGGCCGAGGGCGTCCATCCTGACCGCTGGGACATTACTGGCGCAACGGTTTGCATGATTGGCGCGACAATCATTTTTTTAGGCCCGCGGGCCACATAGCCACGAGTAGGATGCGGACAGGAAAACTCACCGGATCGCGAAAGTCATGGCCTACCGGCGATGCAAGTCCCTATCAGATCACGATAGGCATCGTTCAATGGACGATTGCCATGAGAAGATAACTTTCTTTCGTCATCCAGTTTCTCCAAGGCAGCGAGTATGAATTCTGCGATGTCCATCCGGTCTCGTCGACAGGCATACCTGAACACGTGCAGGAGTTCTTTCTCCAACAGATCGACGCTTTTTGTCATTGCCGTTGCTTCCTTCTTTGATGATCAAGCCTGAGCCATCCAGCAACAGGAAGGTCAAGTCATAGTTTCTCCAACTATATCGTGGTTAAACTCAACCGATAGACGACAGAATGGGAAAGGTGGCCAGAAGCCAGAAGGCGAAAGCGGACAGATAACCCGTCATCATGGCAATTCCCATCACGATCATTACCACTGCCGCTACAATCCGCAGGCCTTTTCCAATGCGCCCAAACGCCTTCAACCTGGCGGCCAGCGTGTCGGTGAACAGGGCTGCAGGCAGGAACGGCACGCCGAGAGTGAGCGAATAGATCGTGAAGAGGGCGATACCGTCGGCAAGCATCGTCGACGCGGCGCCAACTGTCAGGATGGCATCAAGGATCGGACCGATGCACGGTGTCCAGCCAAAAGCGAAGGCCAGACCGAGGGCATACGCCGAGATGGTTCGCCAACTCGTCGAAGGAGGCGGGAACAAATATTGCGCTCAGACATTATAGAAAGATGGGTCAGTTAAGCGATTCTGGAAGGCGACTGAATGATGATGGGTGAAGGCATGGGCGGCGGAATGATGATCGGAATGGGGGTGGTGTGGATACTGAGTAAGCGGCGGCTGTCCCCCACCTATTCACTTCCGTCGTGATGCAGGAATCCATACCCATTGTTGATTTGGGAATGGAGGCGGGTTTGGGAGTCCATAGAGAGCTCCATATGGAGTCCGTATGCGGTTATGAGATTTTGCCGCGCGACACGGGAATGCGCCGTTGGCCCAATGAAGTGAAGGGGCAGCTTGTCGCGGAGACCTATCTTCCCGGGGTGACAGTGAACGAGGTCGCCCGGCGTGTCGGCATGAAGCCCAACCATCTCTCGGCATGGCGGCGTTTGGCACGGGAGGGCAAACTTGTGGTGCCGGATCTTCCGGGAGCCGAGTTTGTACCGGCCGTTCTGGAACCGCCCCCTGTGTCCATTGAAGAGGATGCGAAGCCGCTGGCCGCGGTGGAGATCATTCACGGCGGAACCACAATCCGGCTGGACGCTTCCGTGAGCCCGGACAGGATTGCCGATATCGTGTGCGCCCTTGGGCGTGGATCATGATTTTCCCCTCGAACCGGGTGCGTATCCTGGTGGCGACAAAGCCAGTCGACTTCAGAAAAGGACATGATGGGCTAAGCGCCCTGGTCCAGTCCGTTTTGCGCAAGGACCCGTTCACCGGCACGGTTTTTGTGTTCCGGTCCAGGCGAGCCGACCGCTTGAAGCTCCTGTATTTTGACGGCACCGGCCTGGTCATGGCTTACAAGCGGCTGGAAGATACGACCTTCACCTGGCCCGCCGTTCGGGATGGTATGATGTCGCTGAACCATGCTCAGTTCGAGGCACTGTTCTCGGGCCTGGACTGGCGCAAGGTGAAGGCATTGGAGGCTCGTTCTCCGGCTGCGGCAGAATGAATCAGGTGCCGGAAATGGCGGGCATCCGCAGCCGCCTCGGGCTATTCTCGGCCCATGCCTTCCACTGTCGCCATCGACCTTTCCGCGATCCCCGCCGACCAGCGTGATGCTGTCGCCGCGCTCTTGCGCGAAAGGGATGCGCTCAAGGAGATCAACAGGCGCCTGGAGCACCTGGTCGCGGAGTTGAACCACGCGGTTCACGGCAAAAGGTCGGAGAAACTCAGCGAAGATGAACGGCAATTGGCTTTCGAAGACCTCGAGACTGCCATCGCCGAGGTTGAGGAAAGCCAGGACACGCAGATCCCTTCCGAGGGCAAAACCCGCCGTCCGGCCCGTCGCAACCGGGGCAACCTGCCGAAGGACCTACCGCGCATCGAGCGTGTGATCGAGCCCGACAACCTGCAATGTCCCTGCGGCTGTGGTGAGATGCACAAGATTGGCGAGGATCGCACGGAGCGGCTCGACATCGTGCCCGCACAGCTGCGCGTGATCGTCACCGTCCGCCCCAAATACGCCTGCCGCGCCTGTACCGACGGCGTCACCCAGATGCCGGCACCGGCGCATCTCATCGAAGGCGGTCTGCCGACGGAAGGCGCCATTGCGCATGTTCTGGTTGCCAAGTACGCAGACCATTTGCCCTTGCACCGGCAGAGCCAGATCCTTGCCCGGTCGGGCATCGATATCCATCGCAGCACGCTGGCGGATTGGGTCGGCACCGCCGCGTTCCACCTCGCCCCGGTGTTCGACCGGCTGGCCGAGCATCTGAAGGTGTCGACCAAGCTGTTCATGGACGAGACCACGGCGCCGGTGCTGGATCCGGGCCGCGGCAAGACGAAAACCGGATATCTATGGGCCTTGGCCCGAGACGACCGGGCCTGGGGCGGGGACGATCCACCCGGCGTGGTCTTCTTCTATGCGCCTGACCGCCGCGGAGAGAACGCGGAGAAAATCCTTCGTGGCTTCGACGGGGTCCTGCAACTCGACGGCTACCAGGGCTACAACTGCCTGACGCGCCCGTCCCGCAAGGGTGGCGATCCGATCCGCGTGGCCCATTGCTGGGCGCACGCACGGCGGAAACTGAAGGAGGTGTTCGATAGAGACGGCTCCGAGATCGCCGCCGAAGGCTTGCGCCGGATCGCCGACTTCTACAGGGTCGAGGCCGATATCCGCGGAACGGCGCCCGGGCAGCGGCTCTCGGCCCGGCAGGCCCGCACCGCGCCTCTGGTCGCCGCCTTTGGCGAATGGCTGCAAGAGCAACGCCGCCGGGTCTCCGCCAAGTCCCGTCTCGGCGAGAAGCTTGCCTACATCCATCGTCACTGGGACGGTTTGCAGACCTTCCTCCACGACGGCCGTGTCGAGATTGATAGCAACAGTGTCGAGAATTTGATCCGGCCAATTGCATTGAACAGGAAAAATGCATTGTTCGCCGGCCATGACGAGGGCGGCCGCACCTGGGGCCGCATCGCATCGCTCATCGAGACCGCGAAAATCAACAACGTCGAACCCTTCGCCTATCTCAAGGCCACCCTCGAAGCCATTGCTGGCGGTCATCCGAAAAGCAGGATCGACGAACTCCTGCCGTGGAACTTCACCCCGTCAAGATGAAACCCGGTGGGCCGCAGACGGCGCTTACGATACTGATCGTAGTTTCCCTGATCCTCCTCATCGCCGCCCTGATTAAATATCTGCGCAAATGACGCAGGACTGATTTTGGAATTCAATCTTGAACTAAGAGCAAAAACCGGTCGTTCTGGTCACCGGTTCGAGCGGATATCTCGGCGCGGCCGTCACGCGCCGCTTGAGCTAAAATTATCTGGTCGTCGGCCTTGATCGCTACACGCCACCCACCCTACATGGCCGAATGCATGTGCTTCGACATCACGGACCAGTCAACATGGACAGGGCGCAGCAGCGGATCCGGTACGCCTACGGAAACAGGATCGCCTCTTGCATCCATATTGCCGCGTATTTCGACCTGACCGGCGAAGAACATCCGGCTTTCGAGGCAGTGACGATTGAGGGCACGAAGCAACTTCTCCAACTATATCGTGGTTAAACTCAACCGATAGATGACAGAATGGGAAAGGTGGCCAGAAGCCAGAAGGCGAAAGCGGACAGATAACCCGTCATCATGGCAATTCCCATCACGATCATTACCACTGCCGCTACAATCCGCAGGCCTTTTCCAATGCGCCCGAACGCCTTCAACCTGGCGGCCAGCGTATCGGTGAACAGCGCTGCAAGCAGGAATGGCACGCCAAGACCGAGCGAATAGATTGTGAGCAGAGCGATACCGTCGGCAAGCGTCGTCGACGCGGCGCCAACTGTCAGGATGGCACCAAGTATCGGACCGATGCAGGGTGTCCAGCCAAAAGCGAAGGCCAAACCGAGGACATAGGCCGAGACGGTCCGTCCGCCAGGTAGATCGAGATGGAAGCGTGCCTCGCGCATCATCCACGCCGGGCGGATCGTTCCGAGCATGAACAGCCCGAACAGCGTGACGATCCCGCCCCCAATGATGTTCAACTCGAACCGGTAGCTGAGCAACAACTGGCCAAGCGCCGAGGCGCTGGCACCGAGGATCACGAAGACCGTGGTGAAGCCAAGCACAAAGCAGAGGCTGAGAGCGAGCGTTGTGCTTCGGGCGACAGCTATCTCACCTGACGGTGAAGCGAAGGTCGACCGGCCGGCGACGTAAGAAACATATCCCGGCACCAGCGGCAGCACACAAGGCGAAAGGAACGAAATAATGCCGGCCACGAACGCGCTGAAGATACCGATATTGGAAAGTTCAGGCATTTGGACAAACTTTCAGAGACTCCGGCTTCATCGATTTATTTCCTTCCGGGCTTGGTCGATCAATCGCTGCATGGTTTGCAAGTCGGTAGCACCACGCAGGATCTCCTCGTCGATCGCAGAATCCTGCATGTCGGTCCGGAGTTGTTCGACATCGAGGCCTATCTCTTTGGCGACAGTAATGACCTGCGCTTCGTTGGCCGAGCCTGACACCTGCATCATCGCCTTGTGGAACTGAGGGTAGAGGTTCTGCCTGTACGCCGCGAGTGCTGCCTTCGCCGCGAACACGGAGTCCGGGCCCAGAATGGGAAACTCCTTGTAGACGATCCGCAATTGGGAATCGCCTTCTTCGGCCGCCACAATTGCGGATGCGACTTGCCGACAATAGGGGCAGTTATAGTCGAAGAATTCGACAATGGTCACATCGCCTTGCGGATTGCCGCCAACCGGACTTTCGGGGCTGTTGAGCAGTTCGTCACTGTTTGCGGTAAGGGCCGCCTGAGCCTCCGTCTGTTCTGCCTCCCGTTGCTTCCGTTCAAGGTTCTGCATGGCCTGGACGATAACTTCGGGGTTAGCGACAAGATAGTTGCGCACTCGCCGCTCGAACGCTTCCTGCGGCAAGTTCTCCGACGCGGTCGCGAGTTGCCGGCCTGTCTGGAACCCAGGATCGAGCTGATACCAGGCTCCTGCCGCGATGATCAGCAACATCGGAAGGAGGATCAAGCCGAAGCGGCGCCCCGTGGGTCTCGAAAACTGCGTCATTTCTCTTCTTCCACCATTCAGAGCCAGCCTGTCAGCCGTTCCCACCACCCTTTTTCGGTTGGCGGTTTTGGCGCATACGCATTGTTGATGAGCTGGTTGATGTAGAGCGTCACGTTTGCCCTCTGAAAGTCAACGCCATGGAATATCCCGGCATGTCGTCCGTTTCGGTCGATAACATGCACCATCGGCATATCCTGACCTTGGCTACTTAGCGCGGCGAAACGATCCGCAGCAGCGGCGGTTGTCTCCTCCCCGGACGGGATGACAAGTTTCCAGTTCGCCTCATCCCACGTAACCTCGATTGACGAGTCCGAGTCGTGAACGGTTACGAACGTGACCATTTCCTTCATCGGCGAAACGTTCACTTGTCCTTGCACGCCAGCGAGATCAGCCTGCTGTTCGGCGCATGGGCCGCCACAGTCCGTTGGCACAAAGCTAAGCACGATGACCTGATCAGAGAGATCATCGAAGTGCAGGACATTGCCACCCGGTTCTTCGAGATTGAGTTCGGGCATGGAAGGGCGATCTGTCACCTCGAAAGCCGGCTCCTTTTCGGTCATCACCTCGTCAATGCGTTCGCCGGGATGGTGGGCAAATGCCGGATGGGCGCTCAGCAGGACGGCGAGGCCCAGGAAACGCTTCATTCTGCTGCCTCCCGCGGGCCTTCAGCCGCTATTGCAAGCACCGAAACCTGGACGGTGATCTCTCCGGCTTTTTCGAAGCTGAGCGTCATGGGGAATGTCGTACCCTTACTGAGTTTGTGTTGCAGTCCCATCAGCATCAGGTGCATGCCACCGGGCGCGAGCGTGATCCGCTTACCCGCCTGCAACTCAAGCGTTTCGATGTGGTCCATGCGGCTTACGTCACCGTCCTTCTCGACTGCATGAATCATGACCTGAGCGGCCACAGGCGTGCTCGCTCCAATCAACCTGTCGTCCGAAGTGCTCTCGATCGTGACATAGGCGGCGCCGGGACGGGATGCGAGGATGGACGCCCGCGCCCACGCATCGAGGACGCGAACACTCTCACCGGCGAGTGCCGGCGATGCGACGGCCAAAGTTATCACGACTATTGCAATCAGTTTTCTCATAGTTGTTTCCCGGTCATTGTTGCAAGGACATGGGCGGCCATCTCTTCTGCGGACTGATCACCTTCGCGGAAGACATCCTCAAAGCGGCCGTCCGGAGTCATCAGATAGATGTGCCCGGAGTGTGCCATCAGGTATCCGTCCGGAGCCGTCTCCTCTTCCATTTTTTTCGTAATAGACGCGGAAGGATTGGGCAGCCGCGGCAACCTCGGCCTCCGATCCGGTCAGTCCGACCAGCTTGGGGTGAAAGGCCTGGACATATTCCGCCATCACCTGCGGCGTGTCCCGGGACGGATCGACCGTGATGAAGATCGGAGCAACGTGCTCGACCTCGCCGCCAAGCCGATCCAGCACGTTCCCCAGATAGGCAAGCGTGGTAGGGCAAACATCCGGGCAATAGGTAAATCCGAAGAACACGAGTTGCCAGCGCCCCAGGAAGTCGGCCTCTGTTACGCGATTGCCGTTGTGGTCGATCAACGAAAAATCGGAGCGAATTGCAGCTTCGCCGACGGTGATCGGCGGAGATGGCTCGCGAACCCAAATGGTCCGGACGAAATAGACGCCACTGAGCGCCAGCACAGCAGCGGCCACGAGGATCCATAGGCTGATGCGGATGCGTTCGAGCTGCCTTGTTTTGGTTGATGTCATCTGTCTACCTCGAAAGCATCCGCCCGTGTGTGGCCGATAACATGCTCACCCATTCGTTTCTGGGAGGCCTTTGCGGTCGAGCGATTTCTCGCGCCACTGCTCGTTGGGCCGTTCAGGGTCGTCATGGCTCATGGACTGCATCATCCTGTTGCAGCCTTCCATTGTGCCGGAGCCTTTCAGGGTGTCGCGGGACGCCTCTGAGGCATGGGTGTAGAGCACGGGTGCAACCGCAAGCCCTGCGAAAACTGAAGAAACAATAGCGAACGCTTTGATCGATTTACGCATCGTTTGGTCTCCTTTCGTTGGAGGGCTGCGGTTCGTGGCCTGCATGAACGCGGGCGTCGTCAATCTTAGGGGCTATGCTGTCAGGAGTCGTGTCGATTGCTATGGCCTTCGTGACTGGCCCTGCTTCCTCGATCTCGGTAGGGCCCGCATTGCTCTCTGCGGTCGAGCAGGACTTACTGCCTGACCGGTTCATGCACAGGCCGAGCGCACACATTGCCAAGCAGGGTAAAAGGCTGATCAGGATTGGTGCGATGCCGACAGCAGCCAACCAACTCCAGTTCAGCGCCAGCCCCGTCCCAATCACCAGTCCGGCGAGAACGAGTAGAGCGCGTCGGTTTCCGAAGTAATAGCGAAGCGCATAAAGCAGGTCGCGGCTGAGAGAGCCGTTTCGAGATTGTGACTGTTGTGTATCGGTCATGGCGGGTTCCCTTTCAATTTAACTTCATATGGGTATTGAGGAATGCGATCATTTCTGGAGTGTCCCAGTCGGCTGAACCGACAAGTCTTCCCTGTTCTCGGCCCTCGCTGTCGATGAGAAGCGTCGTCGGCAGTCCCGGCGCCTGGAGGTTGAACGAGGCCCGCATGGTGGCATCGATGTAGAGGCCAAGATGCTCAATGCCTATCTCTGCATAGAAGTTCCGAACAACGTCCGGTCCAGCCCGATCGACCGAAAGTGCCACAACTTCGAATGCCGGGCCGCCAAGTTCCGCTTCAAGCGCGTCGAGAGTCGGCATTTCCTCGCGGCAGGGCACGCACCACGTCGCCCAGATGTTGAGCAACACGGTCTTGCCTTTCAAATTGTGCAGCGTGAGAGCATGACCATTCCCATCCTCAAACTTGATTTCGGGGAGTGGCCGCGGCGCCTCATGCATTCCAAAAGAGCGGAAGGAGGCCGTCTCAGCCTGTCCTCCACCTTGAGGCGCACGTATTGGCGTGCCTCCGCTGAAATAGGTCACGCCAACGATCGCGATCACGGTCAGTGCGAGCGTGCCTACCGCCAGAAATACGATCGCGCGCTGTCCCTGCAGGAGCTTCTTCATTGGCCGTCACCCAGGGCGTTGTCGCCTTTAGTCTGACGGCGCAGCTCTTCAACGAGCGGCAGGATGGTGCGGGTAAGCACCTTCTCATTCACGGGTCCGATATGCTTGTAGGTGACGCGTCCGTCCGCGCTGATGACGAACGTTTCAGGTACGCCGTATACACCCCAATCAATCGCCACGCGTCCGCTGATGTCGGCCCCCGTACGCGTGTAAGGATCGCCAAGGCTGTCCAGCCATTGCGCCGCGTCATCCGGCTGGTCTTTATAGTTAAGGCCGTGCAGCGGAACGGCGCCTTGTGCAGCAAGCTTCATGAACAGAGGGTGCTCCGCGCGGCAAGCAACGCACCAGGAGGCGAAGACATTGACCAGCGAGACTTCGCCTTTGAGATCGGTGCTCGACAATCCGAGTGTCCGCCCCTTGACCGGCGGCAGCTCAAACGCAGGCACGGACTTACCGATAAGTGTGGACGGGAGAATACTCGGATCGCGGGTCAAGCCCCAGGCGAGCACCACGCCTAGCAGGACCGCTCCAGCCAGAGGCAGAAACGCCAGAAAATTGCGGCGGCGCGTAGAGACAATGGCATATTCATTGGCATGGCTCATGAAGCACCCCCGTCCTTGGCTGAAATGCGAGCCTGCACGTCCCGCTGGCGTTCAGGCCAGGTGCTCTTGATGAATGCGAGTGCGGCGGTGATCTCATTGTCGCTCAGGCTGTCTCCGAAAGCGGGCATGTCGCTCTCATAGCCCGCAACGACACCGCCAACGCCGAGCTTTGTGATGTCGAACAGATCTTGGTCCGAGTGATGCCATGTGTGGCCAGTCTCGTCGTGCGGCGGCGCTGGCATGCGACCGTTTTCCAGCCGGCGCTTCCAGTCCGGCTGGCCCTCGAGGCTGGCACCATGGCAGGAAGCGCAGTATTCGCCGTAGACTCTCTGACCCAGGGCAATCTTCTCGCTCGTCACATGCTGACCAAGGAAGGTCACCGTTTGCTCTTTCTCTTTCGCTTCCTCTTGTTGCGCGAATGCGCCGATGGCTGACAGAACGGAAACGACGATAGCGGAGACGAAAAACAGCTTGCGCCTCATCGCGGCCCCCTCAAGTGTTTCACGAACGTGTAGAACACGAAGACCACGGCGCCGAAGACCAGAATCGTCACAAAAAGGCCCCCGGCTATCATCAGACCGATTTTGGCACCATCTATTGCTTCACTCATGAACTCATTCATCGGCATAGACGGAGACACCGCCCTCACCAAACGCGTAGGTCTTCAACGTATCGGTCTTGGATGGAGCCATGCCGGGAGCGTTGGCGGGCATGCCGGGCAAGGTGATCCCGGTGATATGCGGCCGCTCAGTGACAAGCCGTTCGATGATCTCGGCCGGCACGAGCCCGCTCACGATATAACCGTCGATCTCGGCCAAATGGCATCCAAGACCCTTTTCAGGTACCCCGGCTTCGATGGAGCGTTTGTCAAAATTCCGGTCGTCGACGCGCGTCACTACATAGCCATTGCCTTCCAGATAGTCCGCGTAGGCATCGCAACACCCACATCCCGGATCACGCCAGATGGTGATCTCCTTGGACCCCGAAGTGGCGGCGGCAACACTTTGAAGGGGAGCGTCGGTTGACCCCAACGACCAGTAGGCGATACCCGCAGCGGCGAACACGGCAACGACGACTGCGGCATTTTTTATCTTGTTCATGACATTCTCCATTATGCGCCTGCGAGCGCGGTCCAGTTCGCGCCGCCATCGCGGCTTTCGACAAGGCCATCGCTTCTGATGGCGACGACATGATCGGCATTGGTGGGGTGAACGGCGAGGGCGAGCGAGGCCGTGCCCGATATTTGCGACCACACGACTCCGGCGTCCTGAGATCTCCAGATGCCCGAAGGCAGCGCGGCGTAAAGGCGAGCGGGTTGGGATGCCGCGCTGACCAATCCGTTGATTGTCCCACCTTCGGGAAGGGGCGCTTCCGACGGAGCCGGTTTCCCCGATGCAAGCGCGTCCATCGCATCGCCCGGCTGAACCTCCTGCCAGCGGCAGAAGCAGTCGGGCACGCGCGTGAGACCAAGTTCGGTTCCGGCATAGATCCAGATACCGCCCATGCCCGTTGCTAGATCGACCGAGGCCAATGCCGTCAGATCGTGCTCTGCGTCCGCCAGCCACGGTCGGTCCATCGCGAGGGCCCAAGAGCCACCGGCATCTTCGCTCTTCCAAAGACCGTCGCCGCGAATGGCCGCGTAGATCGTATTTGGCTCTCCCACCGCAATGGTGACTGCTGATACCGGGGCGTCGGGTAGACCAGTGCTTCTCGTCTCCCAAGTGCGCGCGCCATCCTCGGAAATAGCGAAGCCGCCACCCGCGAGCCCCGCCGCGATCCGGCCAGGCCGGCCCGGGTGCGTTGCGAGCGACAAGATGCCGTTCGCCGCCGGTGCGGGCATCTCCCTCCAGCCGCCGGAGTCGTCGCTGCGGGAAAGAGTCTTACCGGCCAGGATCAAAGCATCGCCATCGAATGCAATTGACAGACGGGTTGCTGCAAACGCGTTGCGAACGCCCAAAGGCAGGTTTATGAGGCCAGTCCCCACTAGCAAAGCACCGAGAAAAGCGCGCCTCGAAAGGCGGTAGGAACTTTGGGTCATTACTCTCATGTCGATATCTTTCATGTTCGGCGTGCCTCGCAGCTTTCCGTGACAAATTGTTGGAGATCGGCAAGGCTCCGGAAGATCACCGAGAAACGGTCACCGCCCATGCCAGCACCAAGGATCACAGGCAGGCCGACCGGCGGGCCGGTCTCGGCGCTGTCGATCTTGAGCCGGATGTTCTTCTCCCAGTAGGGCGTTTCCCGCCCGTCGCCGGTGGTGATGAAGTAGCTGTCGCCACAATGGCGGATTGCCGTGACATGCGTCTCCGGCGATGGCTCGCCGATCGGCTCCGGCGCCCCGGCCCGCAACCAACCAGCGGGCATAAGTCCTTCATCAACGACCTTTTTGCCACCGCCGGGCTGGCCGGCGATAGCGAGAAAGGCGAGCAGATCGGTGCGCGCCTGAGGATCGTCGATCCCTCGGAAGGTCATGTAGGTACCAGGGATCATATCCGCCGGGTCTTTCAGCCAACCGTCGAGCGTAGCCGCGTTCCAGAAGATACCGGCGTCCTTTAGCCCGCTTGAATAACGAACAAACCCCTCCGCCGTACCCGCCGTACGGCCCAGGAAGCTGTCGAGGCTCGGGCCACTGAGATGCAGCCCGGGTTCGAGGGCATGACAGGCGACGCAGGCGCGATAGATCTGCGCACCACGTCGTGCGTCCCCGTCAGCAAGTGCGGTGGAAGTTACCGAAAGGCCGGCCAATACGGCCAGGCAGATGACCATCCGGCTCATATTCCCTCCTCCTTTCCGGAAACGCGGATCACCCCCATCATGCCGGCGGCCTGGTGTTCAAGGATGTGACAGTGGAACATCCAGTCGCCCGGATTGTCGGCGACAAAGGCGATCTCGACCTTCTCGCGCGGTGCCATCAGCACAGTGTCTTGCCACTCACGATGCGCTGTAGGCAGGCCGTTCCGTGACAGGACGCGGAAGGAGTGGCCGTGCAGGTGGATGGGGTGATGCCACGCTGTCGCGTTTGTCATTGCCAGGACGCAAGTGCGGCCGTGCGGAAGCGTCAGCAGAGGATCCATTATGTGGCCGGTGGCGGCCTTGCCGTTGATGAACCAGATGCCCTGGCCATGCATCATGTTCATCATGTTGCTCATCATACCGCCGGAGCCTTCCTCCCCCATGCTGCCGCCCATCTCGGCCATGATCATCTGGCCCATCATGCCGCCGTTGAACGTGACCTCGTGCCAGATCGCGTCGCCCAGGTCCGGCTCGGCAAGCGGATTGTCTTGAAGTTCAAGAGGCCAGTCAGGAGCAGTATTCCTGAACGCCATTTCCGCATATGCGAGATCGACCAACCGGTACTCCTGTCCCTTATAGAACCGGTCCACCACAGAGACCCGATTGCCTGGCCGGCCGGTCATGTCGAGGATCAAGTCCACGCGCATGGCTGGACCGAGCGTGACGAGCCCGTTCGCCGGTGGGTGCGGCGTCACGGGTTGCCCGTCGAGGGCGATCACAACCGGCTCGAGGTTTGCAAAGTCGAGGCCAAAGATCCGGGCATTGGCAGCATTGATCAGGCGCAGCCGGATGCGCTCTCCAGCACGGACCGCAATGCTCTCCGGAACACGGCCGTTGACGGTGACCGTGTTGCCGATACGTCCGTTATGCATCAAGTCATGGGGGTTGCCGAAATCGTCGCTGATCGCTGCGTCCCCGGTGAGTCGCCAATCGTCGAGAACCCAGATCAGTTCTCGGTCGACGCGAACCGGCTCGGATTCCTCGATGATCAGCGGGCCGTAGAGACCGCGCCCCACCTGCACCGTGCTGTTTAAGTGAGGGTGATACCAGTAGGTACCGGCATCGACGGCGTCGAACTCGTAGGTGAAGGTCTCACCGGGAGCGATCGGCGTCTGCGTCAGATGCGGCACGCCGTCCATGGCGTTCGGCGTGCGCACACCGTGCCAGTGGACGGTGGTCTCTTCCTCAAGGCCGTTGTCGATCACGACATGAATGCGATCGCCTTGACGGACACGAATTGCCGGGCCGGGCACTGTGCCGTTGTAGGCCCAGACCGGCGTGTTTCCATAAGTATCCGGAACGAGTTGCGTCCGTCCCGGTGATGCCTTCAGCCGGAACTCCCTAATGGAGGCCGCCTGGGCATTTCGTAGTCCAAGAACCGGAAGCACCGCACCAGCCGAGAAAGCTGCGGTGCGTGTGAGGAATGTCCGACGCGTCAGCGTCGGCAGATACATGGCCATGACGTTCCAACCATCCTGAGAGGGTGCTTGAATAGCAACGCGCACTCTGCGCAAAGCATATCGAGATCATGGGCAGTCGGTTTTACCGCACATGACTTCGGGCGCCGCTAGCCGGAAATTAAGTCCGCGCGGCGTCAGCTCAGGAAGATTGATCGGGGAGGATAGGGTTCTGGCAGACCAGTGCGTCCGGTCACGCTTTGCAGAACCGGACTTTCGGCAGTCGTCTGTGATCCATGTATGTTGAATTGTCCCAGGGGCTCTACTGCCAGGATCGGCGAGATACATACGTTATCGCACTGTTGCGCAGCGTTCTTGTCGTCCAGGCAATCCTTGCAATCGCCAATGTCCGTCCCGTCGCCTAAGACAAAAGCCATCTTCATGGTCATTTTGGCTGAACCCGCGGCATGCGCCACGGTTCCCGCCGCGAAAGCAGCGAGCAGCACGATCATGAAGATTCGGACATACCTCGTCATATGACGCTCATTACCGGAAAATGCGAAACCTGTCGACTTACGTTTTGTTGAAGACCGCACTTGAACCGAGTGGCCGTAAAGAAGGATGGCCGGGAAGGTACCGACAACATGCCAGGATCTTCGGCGCGGCGTCACCTTCCGCTCCAGTCCGCAGGATCGACAAAAAGGCCGAACCATATCGACCAAATGCCAAGCAGGAGGAATACTAGGCCGAGAATCCAGCGCCGTGCCCTCAACCAGTCCGCCATCCGGGAAAGAAAACCCGCAGAGCGTGGCCAAACGGTCAGCGGCAGAAGCGGCAAAGACAGGGCCAGTGCGAAAGTACCCATCAGCACTACGCCAGAGACAGGGGAACCGGTAAGTGCCACTGTTCCTATAAGAGCGAATAGGATCGGCGCCGCACATGCAGGAATGTTCAAACCAAAGGCGAGCCCCTGCAGGAGTGGATTTCCGGCAATTCGCCAGCGCTCCGGAGCGACCTCGAACTTTCGGCGCAAAATCCGGCCAAAGCCTGCAATCATGAACAGACCCAGGGCCAGGTAAAGGGCCCCAAACACCAGCCAGAAGCCGGTCTGAACCCCGATCAACATTTGGCCCAACATGACAATAGCCCCGCCAAAGCCGGCCATGACGATAACGCGTGCAAGAATGAAGGTACTTACTGCCACCAGTCGATATTCAGACGGATTTTGTAATTGCCGGTTTACGAATATGAGGTGCGCACCGATCGTGCAGGGTTCGATAAAACCCAGCAGTCCAAGACCAAATGCCAGACTGAATGTTTGAAAGGTCAGGTCCAACGCGGTTTCCAATCAGGTTCTTTGCCGTTTATACAAGTTCTACCTGCTGGAAGCTCAAGACTGCCCCTGTCAACCTGCACAACAGCTGAGAGCCGCTACATCCTTTTCGAAAGTCTGCGCAGCAAGCTTCAACCCTTCAACCGTTGTGAGGTATGGGAAGATCATCGCGCCGAGCTCTTCGTATGTCATTCCCGCCTTGAGCGCCATCGCCGCGGTCTGGATACTGTCGGCACCTTCCGGAGCAAGTATATGTGCCCCGAGCAACCGCTTGGTGTTTCCGTCCGCGACAAGTTTGATGAGCCCGCGCGTGTCCCGGGCTGCGAGTGCTCGAGGAACGTGCTCGAGCGACAAGACTGAAGTGCGAACAGTGTGGCCGGCAGCCTTCGCGGCGGCCTCGGTGAGGCCGACGCTGGCAACCTGGGGATCGGAGAAGACGATTGCCGGCATGGTAGAGTTGTCATAGGCAAGGCTATCGCCGTTCATCGCGTTTTTCGCGGCCAGTTTGGCACCGTAGGCTGCCATATACACGAATTGATCACGTCCGGTTACATCGCCGGCGGCGTAGATGTTTTTCTGGCTGGTACGCATCCGGTCATCGACAAGGATCGCGCCACGCTGGTCGGTGGCGATTCCGGCCAGGTCCAACGCAAGATTTTGCGTGTTGGGCGTACGACCTGTCGCAAGAAGAAGGTCCTCCGCTTCCAGGATTCCGGTTCCATGTTCGGTTTCGACCCTCAGTGCAATGCGGCCGTCACGCATCAAAACTTCTGTGTAGCTCTTGATGGTTTGGACGACAATGCCTTCGTCTTCAAACGCCCGCGTCAGCGCATCACCGATTTCCGGTTCCGCCTCCGGCAGCAATCCTCGGCGGCTCACAATGGTGACGCGCGTACCCGCACGGGCAAAAACTTGCGCCAATTCGACACCGATGTATCCGCCTCCCATGACAATCAAAGATTCCGGGCGCTTCTGAACATCGAGAATTGATGTGCTGTCGTGAGGGCGTACCTGGGCCATTCCGGGAATGTCAGGCACCAGCGGTCGGGATCCCGTGGCGAGGAGGATCTTCTCAGCTTCGATGACCTCTCCTTCCAAGGTCAGCTGCCCGCAGGCAATGAAACGAGCCTCACCTTCCAGATAGGCGATGTTGTTGTGTTGGGGCAGGACGTCGATATATTTTGCAGCTCGCAGGTCATCGACCAGCGCCTGTTTCTGGCGGATTACGGCGGCCCAATCCGTGATCTGCGCCGTCGCCTCTATCCCGTCAAATCTTCGAGCGGCTTTTGGCGCGTGCATGATCTCCATAGCCCGGATCATCGCCTTCGACGGCACGCAACCGACATTGACGCAAGTTCCTCCTATGACGCCGTGACCGATCAGGGCAACCCGGGCACCTTCCTCGGCCGCCGTGATCGCGGCCGAGAACCCAGCTGAGCCCGCGCCGACCACAGCCAGGTGGTAGGATCCGTTCCTCTTCGAACAACAGTCAGACATTCCGGCTTCCTTCGTTGCGTTGGCGTCGTGCATTGCGAACAAGCGCATAGAGTGTGAGAAGTACAAAGGCGAGGAGAGCGGGCAACAGGACGTAGTCAAGAAGGCCAACGAAGGCTGACAGCCCAACGGCACCGAACAATACGACGAGAACCGGTGTGAAGCAGCAAAGCGCAGCGATCACTGTACCTATTACCCCTGTCGCCAGGAGCTTGTTGTTCATTTCATATTTTTCCTATTGTCTTCTCCGCAGCCTTCCACGGCCGACAGTCGCGTCCTGTGTCGCCGGAAATAAGCGAGAAAACCTGCGATTGCGGCAGTCAGCACCGACAACACGACACCGGAACCGGACAAGTGGGCAATCAATCGACCGACGAACGCCAGGCCGCCACCGCAGCAGACAATCATGACGGAAGCGGCAACCGCCGTCGTCAGCATCATTCCCAAGGGTTTGTCACTCACAGGTCAGCTTCCGGAGTTCGATCCATCGTCCAGCAAAACCGCCGTGTACCCGTATGCGGCAGGTTGTGCGACGATCTCCCCCAAATCCGTCACAGCATCGTCGAACGTGATTGTGTAGACACCGGACCGGCCATCTTCGTGTTCTTGGAAATTCAATATCGCGACGCTCTCGGATTTCTGCAGCGCCTCGCCGACGATGTAGGAACAAGACGAGCACCAAAGGCCAGTGACCTCTATCCGCGCTTTTCGTTCTTCTGCGTGTGTTGCTCCGGTCGCCAGGAACAAAACGGCAAGTGTCATAAACGCCTTTTTCATGGAGGATCCTTTCTCAGTAGCCGAGCAGCGGCGGAGCGAGGTACGGGAAGGCCAAGGAGAGCGCGACAACGAAAGTTGCGCTCCAAAGTGCTCTTTTCATGAACCGCTTTTGCAGGGGGCGTTCGCAACTCCCATCATCGCAGGCCTGCGGCGTCGGCCTGTAAACCTTCCAGAATCCGTAACCGAGTGCGCCTCCGGCAAACGCGAAAAAGACCCATTTGTACTGGGTGAGCGCACCAAGCTGACCGATCCAGGCGCCTGTGGCCCCGAGGCTGAAAAGAACCAGAGGCAGAATACAGCAGGACGTCATTGCAAGTGCGCCAAGTATGCCGCCGGCGGTAGCGGCCTTCGCACCAAGGTCTGTTTCTCTTTTGGTCACTGGATGTATGTCCGTCGTCATTCCGGCACCCCCCATTGATCTGACTATGGGGAAGGCTTACCGTCTGTAGTCACTACAGATGCAAGGAGTTTCTCTCATGTCCGGGATCACGAACGCGCGAGGCTATCCGATTGGGGCAATGTCCAGCGAAACCGGTGTCAACATCGAGACGATCCGGTACTATGAACGCATTGAATTGATGCCCAAGCCTGACCGGACCGCCGGAGGCAACCGGCAATACACCCACGACCACCTTCAACGTTTGTCGTTTATCAAGCGGAGCCGGGAACTCGGGTTCAGCATCGACGAGATCCGCGAGATGCTGAAAATGGTCGACCAGAAAGGCATCAGTTGCGGTGAGGTGCATGCCATGACAATGGAACACCTGAGCTCTGTGAGGGAAAAGATTCAGCACCTGAAGAAGCTGGAGAAGGCTCTGACTAAAATGGCGTCTGAATGCGCCAAGGGAGATGTCCCGACCTGTCCGATTATCCAAACGCTCTTTGAAGCGTAGTACCTATTGGGTGATTGACTGTCCCGCTAAGTTGCTCGCCCCGGGGGCTGTGCCGGCTGTTTGCACCTGACAAACGCGGTGCTCAAATAAGCCTGTGCGAGTTTCTTCTTAAATAAAGACTGTCGCTGTAGCAGGTCGTGAAAATCAGACTGGTCAAATCGATTGCTCGATGTTCGTTCCAACTAAGCGCAGGATTTTTGGCAAATCTTGTTCTGGCCCCTAATTCAATTGCCTTCCTGTATTCCAGCATAGTCAGCCATACGATCCCGGAAAGATGATGTCCTGATCGACCAGAATATTAAAATTGTATCCCGGCCGGATCTGAAGTGTCGGCTGGACATCGAGGTTCTTGTTGATGGTCCGCTCCACCACCCGGCCGAACACTTCCGCGAAGTTGCGGCGGGCGGCATCTGAGGCCGTGTCCTGGGTGGAAAGCGTAGAGCTCTCCGGAACAGCCATATCAATTCCAGTTCCGATAATTGCGAGAAGCGCTGCGGACCCAAAGGTGCGCAGGTAATGGTTGTTCACCTTGTCCTTGAAACCGCCATAACCTTCGCCGTCAACGCCCCCCATGGAGCCGATCTGCAAAGTAGCTCCATTTGGGAAGATGATATCTGTCCAGACGACGAGCACGCGCTTCTGACCGAACGACACATCGGAATCATACCGGCCGAACAGTTTGGTGCCTTGAGGGATCAAAAGCAGATGGCCGGTTGCGCTATCATAGACGTTCTGTCTGACCTGGCCGGTGATCCGGCCGGGAAGGTCCGAATTAATGCCGGTGATGAGCGTTGCCGGGATCACCGAGCCGCGTTTCAATTCATAGGGTGACTGCTGCGGAACAACGCGGTTCGCGAGATATCCGGCTTCCGAAATGTCCTGATTGAAGAAATCCTGTTTACCGAATTGTCCGTTGGGATCGGCATTAGCAGCCCCGCCTTGAGCCGCCTGCAGGGCTGCGGATAGAAGATCAGGAGAAGACGGGCTGCGCGTAAACGCCCCGTTTCCTGTCTGATTGCCCTGGGTGGTCTGCGATCCCTGCCCCTGCCCCTCCAGTTCATCGATGTTCACGACGATTGGACTGTCGTAAGCCGCGTCAATGGATTGCAGGCGCTTCATCCGTTGGCGCTGCAATTCCTGCATTTCCTGCTCTTCGTTGCGGCGTTTCATCCTTTCGCGCCAATCTATCTCCGTTTCCTGCGGTTCGATCACCGCGTCCGATGAGACGGGCTGCTGCTGAAACGGATTGCTATACGGCTTCTGCGCTTGCACGATTTCCGGTTTGGCAACTTCAACTGGTTCCGGCCGAACCGGCGTGATCGGTTGCCCTGGCGGATCGATAACGCCGTTGCTGATGCCGGCCTTGAGTTGGTCCGCAAAACCGCTTGCCGGCGTGCCACCACCATCCTCGACAATACTGCCGCCCGACGTGATGCCACGGTTCGCGAGGCCATAGATGATCACAACACCGAAAACGACAACGAGCCCGATGAATAGAAATATCGGCAGCCGGTTTAAGCGACGTATCTTGGGAGCTTCATCGTCGGCGCGAATGTCGTCACCCGCCAGATGCACATTGGAATCCGAATTGCTCATATAGGGTGGCCCTTACGCTGTGCGCGTCAGCACGGAGACAGGGCTCGTCGGAGACGCGCCGGCCGCCGTTGCCTGATAGGTCCGTGCCAACTCGACAGTTGGCGTGGTGAGGCGAACGAAGATCTGCCCGGCATCGGAATCGACCGTGTAAGCCAAGGGAATGATCGTGTCGCCCGATGGCTGTTGGTCGGCCTCAGCGACCGCGTAACCCCATCCGCGTAGTGAACTTTCGAGGGCAAGCCCGAACTGGGAATTGTCAGCCTTGAGGAAGATGGTGCCCGTTCCAGCTCCGACATGTTCAGAGAGTTTCGCAACCATGTCGCCGGCGACGATGCTTGCGGCTGAAGGCGACAGATTGGCAGCATCAACGCTTGTTGTCGGGTTGAACCAGCCACTTTGCGTCATGCAGCCTGCCATGGGTGTTATCAGCGCCGAAATGCCGATGGCTTTCAAAATTGAGCGGCGTGTGTGCAACATGATCAGCCTCCCCTGTTGATGCGAACTTTTTGTTGGCTGTAACCAACACCGGACACGAGTACCGCCTGGTCGATCGTGTAATCCACGATCATGAGGCTGCCCTTCAGGCGATAGTTGACGATCTGGTTCTGTCCCCCGGAGGTGATGTAAAGAACCGGTGCATCCCCGGACGCCATTCCTGAGGGAAACTGGATGTAAGTTTTGGTGCCGTCCGAATAGACACGTGTCGGCCGCCAGCGGGCTTGCCCGTGAACGTGATATTTGAAGTCCAGGTTTTCAGCCGGGACGCCGGCGCCGGGGATGATGCTTGCCTCAAGCTGGCGATTGGCCGCTTCGAATTTCGCCTGGATGTCTTCAGGGTAATCGAAGCCCACCCGGGCCATGTAACGGTGACTGTCGCTTTGAAGCTTGATCTGGTAGGTGCGCCTCGATGTCGTCACCACCATGGATGTGACAAGCCCGGGTTCTGTCGGCTTGATGATCAGGTGAACCGAGTTTCCGCCCGGTCCCCCCGATGTTGCCGGATCCACCTTCCAGCGAACAGTGTCCCCGACCATGACGTTGCGAACAGCTTCCCCAGGCTGTAGCTCCACGTCGCAGACCTGCAAGGGAGCGCAAACCACTGTTGGCTGGACCTGGCCATAGAGATAGATGACCTTGCCGTCCGGACCTTTGGTAATCACGCCTCGGCCATTACGCCAGTCGCTCGAAAGCCCGAGGGCGCGCAGCTCCTTTGCCGTGTAGTCGGCAGCCAATGCTTGAACAGGTAGGGCGATGACGGCGGCCGCGGCCGCGAACATGCACACGCCCGCGTGCGGTCTGATTTTCTGGAACATAACTTTCACTCTCTGAGCGTGTGATTAGCTTACAATTGCGCGGTCCAATCGAAGTCCTTTAGGTAAAGACCGATTGGATTTAGCCTGATGATAGCTTCGTCCTGTGGTGGCGATAGGGTCACGGCTGCAACTCCGCGCCAGCGCTTCGTCTGAAGCTCTTTGCCCTTCCTGTCCCGTTCGATCTCCGTCCAATCGATTTGATAAGATTGATTGGAGAGCGGGACGATACTTGTCACCTCGACGGACACGGTTCGGGACTGTGCGCGATCGAATGGAGAGTTCGTCCGGTAGAAGTTGTTGACCTTCTGGGTGGCAACGTCCGTCTGCCGCAGCATCGCGTAAACCCGGTCGATGTATCCCTTGGCGACAACCGTGTCCGGGGTGACAGAGCGGAAATTAGTGATCCAGGCTCCGAGCATGGAACGGACAACGCGCTCATCGGCGTATTCGATCTGAGCAGGGAAACCACCGATCGCGGGTGTGCCGAGCTTGTCCACCTCGACGATATAAGGAACGAGCTTGACCTGCGTGCTCTGGTAGAGCGCGAACCCAAAGCCGATGATCGCCATCGCCATAGCGAGCAGGCCGATACCCTGCCAAACGCGAGCGGTGCGTACGTACGATCCGTAGCGCTCGTTCCATTCCATCCGAGCGGCAAGATAGGGATTATCGATTGGAGTGTGTTTTGCCATCTAGGTGCCTATTGCTCAGGAGGATTTGGGCGAAGACCCGCCGCCAGTTGGTTTGTTTGGAAGGGATTGCTTCAGCTTGTGATTGGCGAGACCTAGCGTTGAAGACCCGTGAGCACTCGGCGCTCCGGTCAACTTATCCGCGGCAGCAGAGGCTAGGGCTTTTCCGCCTGTGCCAAATGCAGCGGCAACACTGCGGGCTGGCGAGTGCCCGGCATCGGACGCGGCTCTTCCAGCTTGATAAGAACCGGATGCTATTCCGGCGGCACCGATCCCGGCTCCGGCAATTCCTCCTGCCACACTGGCGGTTTGCCGAAACGCCGCGCCAGCGTAATAGGATGTCCCTTGGCCCGTTCTAATGACCTCCATCCCGCTGCCGGCAGACACGCCTTGAACCACGCCCTGGACAATATTCGGAACGAAGATTGAAAGCGCGAACATCGCCAAAGCTATTGCAGCCAGCATTCCGGGACCGGATGCGGTTGTCGTCATCGTCGGATCCGCCGCGAGGTTCATCAAAAGAGTTGAACC
This sequence comes from Labrenzia sp. CP4, assembly GCF_001579905.1. Lineage (NCBI taxonomy): Bacteria > Pseudomonadati > Pseudomonadota > Alphaproteobacteria > Hyphomicrobiales > Stappiaceae > Labrenzia > Labrenzia sp. CP4. Next base: position 91,367 of record NZ_CP011928.1, read on the forward strand.
TGTTTTGGCGATGATGCTGAGGGCCATCAATTTCATGCCGATGCTGAACGCGTAGATCAGATAACGAACAGCAAAGTCTTTGGTGTAGGACGAACCACCCAAACCGAGCATGATCATGCCGGCGATAAGCCCGATGTACATTTCCACGATGACAGAGAGCAAAACTGCCGCAAACAACGCCATGCAAAGGAGAACGATGAGGCCGGAGCCGGCAAGCATCAACGCTTGCGCAATGGCAGTCCAATCCAGATTTTGAATTTGCTCATTCAGGATGCCGTTGACCTGCAAACCTGTATCGAAGAGGTCCGCTGGGGAGAGTTTACCCGAGACACTTCCGCTTCCGATCCCCCAAAGGCTATCAACGATGTCCTTTGCTAGCTGTGGGCCTTGAGTCAGTACGAATGCGAAAAAGCCGATAAAAATGATCCGTTTGACCAATTCTGTCGCCCAGACCTCCAGAGAGGCAGCGTTCACGCCAAGCCAGACAGCCGCCAAGCCGATCTCGATAGTGGCTAGCAGCCAGAAGAGAGACGTTGCGCCGCTTATGAGCGTGGACTCCCAGCTCTTGGCGGCGTTTGCCAAACTGTTTTGAACAGTATCCAGCGCACCGCCGCTCTGAGCAAATCCAGTCGAGGCAAATATGCTTGCGAACACCATTCCCAAAATGAGTGTTCCAAAAAGCGGTCCGAACTTCCTCCTGGCCATAGCCACAGCCCCCTACTTACTTACCACTGAGGTTTGAAATCCTGCCCGTTGCCCGGTTCAATATCAGGCGCCTTGAAGAACTCTTTGGCGGCCTTCTGGGAGGCTTCACGCTTTGCTTTTGCTTCTTCCGCCAACTCAACTTGGCGTCTCAGCAGTTCCGCAACTTCGGGATCGGTTTTCGGTACGATCACGTATGTTGTGCCCGCCCCGGCGACAGCTGCGAGGAGCGCGATTAACACGACGATGGGAAGTTTGAATGTCATATGTTTACCACTGAGGTTTGAAGTCTTGCCCATTCCCAGAAGAGACGTTCGGGTTTTTGAAAAACTGATCTGAGGCTGCTTTCGTGTGATCGCGTGCCGTCTGTTCGGACTGGTACCAGGTTCCCATCATGGTCATCTGCTGAGAGACAAGGCCGCGAAGCTTCTGCATCTGCTCAACCTGCTGGGCTGCAATCTCATGACCCACCTGCAGGGCCTGCTTTTGACCCTCGGCAGACTGAGAATGCTGCCGGAGCTGGCGCATGGTGTCCTCTTCGGTCGCGAATTGGTCCGAGGTGTATCCGGCCGCTTTCAAAGTCGAGGAGATCGTGTCCCGGTTGGTATCGGACCAGCCTTGGTACATGGTCGAGAACGACTGCCCGTCCGGCAGGCCGTTCTTGGCGAAATCCGCGTAGCTCTGGAACCGCTGCTTTAGCGTGTCGTCCAGGTTGCCCATCGAGAACGCGATCGCCTGCCCTTTGTTAACGAGGCTTTTTAGTTGGCCGAGGTTCTGCTCAACCTCGCCCCAAACCTGCATCGGCAACGACAACGTGTTCTGCAGCATGTTTTCGTAGATCGAGATCTGGTTTTCGATCATCTGGATCTGGTTGCCGATCTGCTGCACCTGATTGGCAATCTGCTCGGCGTTCTGCCCGCCGAGGGCAATGAGCTCACTGTTGTTGAGGATCTGGGTGAACTCGGTCGCACCGGTGACCGCGCCACCAGCCTGGACCGGTCCTGCAATTCCGATCACACAAAGAACGCTGGCGAGCGATCTAGCCAAGAAGCTGTTCGGCATTGGCAATTCCTCTTTGCTTGAGCCATTCGGCGGGCCATTTGTCGCCGTAGTGGAGGTGAAGGTCTTCGATGCGCTTGAGGTCGTCCTTGGCGGACGCCCCGACGAAGCACAGCGTGATCGGGCCGAGCGCCATGTCGAAGAGCCGGCGCCCATCCTGAGATGTGACGTAGTACTCGCGCTTCGGGATCGCGGAGGCGATGATTTCAATCTGCTGGTCGTTGAAGCCGAGCTTTTCGTAAAACGCGCGCGTTCCGGAAACCCGGGCCTCCCCATTGGGAAGACAAACCTTTGTCGGGCAGCTTTCCTTCAGGACGTCGATGATGCCGGATCTGTCGGCATCCGAGATCGATTGCGTTGCAAGGACCACCGCGCAGTTGGCCTTGCGGAGAACTTTCAGCCATTCCCGGATCTTGTCGCGGAAGACCGGATGGCCGAGCATCAGCCAGGCCTCGTCCAGAATAAGCAGGCTTGGTTCACCGGTCAGGCGTTTTTCGATCCGGCGGAAGAGATACAGAAGGACCGGGATCAGGTTCCGGTCGCCCATGTTCATCAACTCCTCGACCTCGAAGGTCTGGAAGTTGGCGAGCGAGAGACCGTCCGTTTCCGCATCGAGGAGTGAACCCATGGGGCCGTCCACCGTGTAATATTGCAGCGCGTCCTTGATCTCCCGGTTCTGGACGCCCGAAACGAAGTCGGTCAGCGACCGGCGCTGCGACTTTGCCATCAAGTCAATCTGCGTGGTGATGGCGTTGCGGTGCTCCGGCAACACCTTTACACCCTGCATTTCGATCAAGGTTTCCAGCCACTCGGCAGCGAATGCCTTGTCGGTGTCATCCTCAAGAGATGAGAGCGGTGCAAAGGAGAGTGTGTCCGATTTGCCGACGTCATAATGATCCGCGCCAATCGCAAGCGTCAGCGGGTACATCGACTTGCCCTTGTCGAAGACAAACACTTGCGCGTTTTCATAGCGACGGAACTGAGCGGCGATCAGTGCCAGAAGCGTCGATTTACCCGAACCGGTCGGCCCGAAGATCAGCGTATGCCCCAGATCCCCGACATGGAGATTGAACCGGAACGGCGACGAACCTGACGCCACCTGCATGAGTGGCGGGGAGCCAATGGGGTAAAAGGGGCATGGCGCTTCCGGCGACCCAGCCCAGACGGAGTTGAGTGGAGCGAGGTCCGCGAGATTGCGCGTGCTGACCAGTGGTTCGCGAACGTTGGCATAGGAGACGCCTGGCAGACTTCCCAGGAACGCTTCGGTGGTGTTCAGGGTTTCGACGCGGCCGCCAAACCCTTCGTTCTGGACAAGACGGCGCACCGCCTCGCACTTCTCCTGAAGACGGGTTTGGTTTGTATCAAAAACAACGATGACCGGCGTGTAGTGGCCGAAAGCGACGAGTTGCGAGTTCGCCTCGGCAATCGCGTCCTCGGTTTCCCCGACCATCACCATGGCGTCCTGATCGAGCGATCCGGAATTGGTCTTGAAGAGCTGGTCCATCAGCGGCCGCACCTTCTGCAGCCATTTCTTGCGCGTCTTTTCCAGGACCGATCGCGCTTCGATCGGATCGAGGAAGATGAACCGGCTGGACCAGCGATAGGTGATCGGCATGAGATCAAGGGCGTTCAGGATCCCCGGCCAGCTTTCGGCCGGAAACCCGTCGATCGCCACGACGCCGACATAGCGGCCGTCGATGATGGGGTTGAGACCGTGATGGAACTCTGCCGTCACCAGATAGTCGAGATACATGGCGATGTCAGGCAAGCGGATCGGATGGTTTTCCCCGATCAGCGCGAAGCGTGCGAACTGCAGGAGATCATCGTAGCGGCCGCACCTCTCCCCTGCCCTCCCCGCTTCTCTTTCCGGCACCTCGTGCGTTTCCATGCGCCGGATCGAGACGACATTCGCCATATACTGCTCAAATTCCCGGATCGTCGTCTTGAAGTGCTCAAGCGTCCGGGATGCAAATGACGTGTTGCGGCTGGCGTCGTCCGAATAGATGTATTTCACCAGCTTGGACTTGTTTTTCTCCGGCGGCCGGTAGGTCAGGATGATGGCGTGCTGGCTTTCGAAATGCCCCTCCCCGGCTTCGAAATGTCGGCGGCGCTCGTCATCGATCAAGGCAGTGATCGGGTCCGGAAAATGCGAGCTTTCCTTGGCCGGATATCCAGTTGAGGGAATGCGAACCGCTTCCATCTGGATCATCCAGCCGTTGCCGAGGCGAGCCAGAACCGAGTTGATCTGCCTGGAGACTTCGTTCCGCTCAAACGCAGTAGAGCTTTCGCTGTCCGGCCCGGCAAAATACCAGCCGGCCATCAGGCCCCCGTCCTTCAGGAGCACAATGCCGTTGTCGACCAGCGCCGCGTAAGGGAGCAGGTCGGAAAAGGACGGTGCGACATGCCGGAATTTTTTGAGGGCTACCATGTTCAGTATTTCCGCCATGGCGTGGATGTCGGCCGGTAGTAGGCGCGGTATTTGACGTGTCGCAGATAGACGGCGCGCATCAGAGGGTCCGCCTTGGCCATCATCCGCAGCACGCCAACCACCACGATCCAGATCGCCACGCCGAGCAGAGCGGCATAGGGCTTCAGGATCACGAAAATCAGAATGACCGAGGCAAGACCTGTCACGAGCACCAGCTCCCGGTCTGCCCCGAACAGCAATGTCGGGCGTGAAAGAGCGCGGTGGATCCGCGCTCTGTTGAGGCCTGGCGCGTCAGTCACGAGCTGGTTCCACAGTTGCCGCTTTCCCTTCCGGAGCAATACCGATGGAAGCGCCGGATGATCCGAACAGACCGACGATGGTGGACGCGCCGAGCAGGACCCCGAGAACCAGAACCACGTACGCCAGGCGGCGGGCAAAGTCGTTGAGTTCACCGCCGAAGATCAGCATCGCACCCGCGATCGCCACCGCGATCAAGCCAACGGCACCAGCGACAGGACCGTTTATAGACGCCTGGATCTGTTGAAGCGGACCTTCCCAGGGGAGCGAGCCGCCGCCGGAGGCGAAGGCTGGTTCGATGACGAACAGTCCGGCTCCGACCAGGGCGAGAGAAATCACAAAATTACGCGACATGAAGTGTCCCTTGCCTGTCGTTGGAATTTTTGTTGAGGAACTGAGATGCAACGGCTGAGCGGACGTCATAGGTGCCGTCCCGAAAGCCGGATACAGTCACAATGTTCCGAACGATGCGCCCGTGTTCCGGGGAGCGCTCGATCGAGACGATGAGGTCAACCGCTTCAGCAATCACTTGCGGCATAGGCTGCTGGGACACTTCCGCGATCAACTGTTCAAGGCGTGTCAGTGCGGTGAAGGCATTGTCGGAGTGAACCGTGGCGATGCCGCCCGGGTGACCCGTGTTCCATGCCTTGAGCAGCGTCAGCGCCGCGCCATCGCGCACTTCGCCGACAATGATCCTGTCTGGGCGCAAGCGCATGGTCGATTTCAAAAGCCGCTGCATGTCCACGGTATCGGACGTGTGCAGGATCACAGCGTTCCTGGCCGCGCACTGGATTTCCGCGGTGTCTTCCAGAATGACAAGGCGATGATCTGGAGCGTTTGAAACCATTTCACCAATGATCGCGTTCGTCAGGGTCGTCTTGCCGGTGCCAGTGCCGCCCGAAACCAGAATGTTTTTCCGGCCGGCAACCGCATCACGGATCACGGCGGCCTGGCCGTCCGTCATCACGCCATCCTCGACGTACTTGGAAAGCGGGATGAGCAGCGAAGCCTTCTTGCGGATCGTGAAGGAAGGTTTGGAAACGACCGGTGGCAGAAGACCTTCAAAACGATGACCGCCTATCGGCAGCTCGCCGGAAATGATCGGCTTATCAGAGGTGATTTCCGTGCCGAGCGCATGGGCGACCTTGCCCATAATGATTTGAGCGTCATGGGGCGTCATTTCGCCGGAGGGCTCCATGCCCTTACCAACGCGCTCGATGAACAGTTGCCCATCCGGGTTGAGCATGATCTCAACCACGTCATGCTCCGATAGTGCCGACATGATCGCTTTCCCAAGCGAATCCTCGAGCCCGGCGATCAGCCTGCGACGGCTTTCACCACCTTTAACGGCCACCATGACCACCCCTTGATTTGTCTAAACGGGCTGAGTTTTAACCGCTCAGTAACACTCTATAAAGCGATATCAAACGGTATCGATAATCTTTTCCGCGTGTTCGTGCCCTGGCTGCAACAATTCCGTGTCGCGTTGTAATCGCTTTTGACTCTGCTGCAAGCCTTTTAAAGACCCTACAATGAGGAATTGATGCCCATCCTTCTGCATGTGTCTCGAAATGGAGGTTACAAGGATGATAAATCCGCGCTAGTCCCTGATAGTACAATTAAAAATGTGCAGCGAGAGTTTCAAAAGTGTGCAGCGGGAGGTCCAAAAATGTGGAGCGGCACGTTCAAAATTGTGCAGCGGCAGAAACGCTAGATAGACCTTCTTCAAACTTGATTGGAGGCGATTCCAAGACTAGCTTGAGCGAAATTTGATGAATCAATCAACACTGAAAAAAATGGTATCAAAAGGAAGATTGAGCCAAACCTAAAAAGAAAAAAGCTCCCGTAGCCGAAGCGACGGAAGCTCTGTCCTCAAAATCCTCGAGCGCCAACTCGAAGATCAGTTCTGAAATGTGATCTGAGGATAGGGATCTCCGGACAATCAGTCAACGCAAAACGCCACCTCGGCGCACGGGAAAGTCGTGCCTAAAAAAGGATATTCCCTATGCCGAAGCCAAGGCCGTCCGGGCTGCGAAAGATCACGCCTGCCATAAACGATGCCATGTCGCTTGCCGACGAATGGGGCACTCAGACTGCCGTCGATAAAAGACGCGCCGTCACCGCATTCAACCGCGTTACCCATCTCCTGCGGCTCAATTCCCAGGCGATCGAACTCATGAACAAACTCCTCAGTTTCAGCCAGGAACAGGACTGGACAGGGGCAAGCCGGCCAATCGTCTGGCCCGATAATTCCCGCCTTGTCTGCGAGTGTTCTTTCGAGCTGTCCGCTCTCCGCCGCAATTTTCGTAAGCTTGCCGAAGCGGGCCTGATCAGCTTCAAAGACAGTCCCAAAGGGCAGCGCTTCGGAAAGCGCGATCAGAACGGCAAGATCGTGCTGGCGTCGTCCTTCGGTATCGACCTCTCCCCTCTCGGTCTGAAAACGCCCGAACTGGAGGATCTATTCGAGCGGGACAAACAACGGGCCGTTCAGCACCGCGAGCACAGTCGCAAGTTCACGATTTCCCGCAGGCTGATTGCCAGCATCATCGAAACCGCGTCCGACCATCAGATCGCTGGTCCCTGGGAGACATGCGCTCGTAATCTTCAGGCGATCGTTCAACGGCGCCGGCCGAATACTCCGCTCCACGAGCTGGCCGAGCTGTGCGACGCCTTGGAAACTCTGTTGGAGCGCGTCAAAACCGCTTATGCCGCCGCGAGCGAGAAGTTTTCCCATGGGGACAGCGATGTTGATAACGCTGAAGAAAAG